>DATJDO010000115.1:0-8124 GCA_035497375.1 Chitinophagaceae bacterium
GCCGGCTATAAAACGGGCTTATACACCTCTCCCCATATCGTCGACTTTGCAGAACGTATCAGAGTAAACGGTGCATACATAGCACAGGACTGGGTTGTCGATTTTGTTTCCCGGTATAAGGAGCTGTTCGTCAGCATTGAACCTTCTTTCTTCGAAGTAACCGTAGCCATGGCTTTCCAGTATTTTGCAGCACAGGAATGTGATATTGCTATTATAGAAACGGGCCTGGGCGGACGCCTCGACAGTACCAATATTATTACACCCCTATTATCCATTATTACCAATATCAGCCTGGACCATACCGACCTGCTGGGGAATACCCTTCCTGAAATTGCAGAAGAAAAAGCAGGCATCATCAAAAAAGGAATACCTTTTATTGTCGGAGAGCGGCAGAAAGAAACCGAGCAGGTATTTTTTGAACATGCGATCCACAAACAGTGCAACAGCTTTTATGCCGATGCACAATGGGCGCTGGTACGTCAAAAGCAAACACCAGGCGCACAGCACCTGAAAGCCGTGAAGATGGCCAGCAGGGAAATGTTCGATCTGCAAACCGATCTGACCGGGGACTACCAATTGCATAATATAAAGACGGTGCTGACAGCAGCCGATGTGCTGCTAAGCATGGGCTATGCTACCACAGTGCACACCACCCTCCGCGCCCTGGCTGGTGTAAAAAAACGAACCGGTTTGCGCGGACGCTGGGACCAATTGCAAAATACTCCCCTGATCATTGCCGATGTAGGACATAATAAAGCAGGAGTTAAAGAAGTGATGCAGCAATGGAAAACATTACCCGCAGCGCAAAAACATATCGTGGTGGGTTTTGTGAAAGATAAAGATGTGAACGCCGCACTATCCCTGTTTCCTGTTTCCGATCATTACTACTTCTGTAATGCAGCCATACCCCGTGCCCTTCATGCGGCAGAGCTGGCGGAAGCAGCCGCTGCATTCGGGCTGAAAGGCCATCATTACGCTACCGTGGAGGCGGCTGTTGCCGCAGCTTTGGCCAATATAAACAGTGAAGACGCGCTGCTGATCACCGGCAGTTTTTTTGTAGTGGGAGAAGCGATGGCTTTTTTAGAAAAGGAACAACATGCCTAATACAAAAGTTTTCCTGCTCACCCCGCCGTTTACACAACTCAATACGCCCTACCCTGCTACGGCTTACCTGAGCGGCTTCCTGAATACGCAAGGCATCAGCAGCCAGCAGGCAGACCTGGGGATTGATGTGATTCTGCGCCTGTTTTCTGCAAAGGGCCTGGAAGATTTGTTTACGCATGTAGCCCAACAAAGCAGCAACCTCAGCGACAATGCCCTGCGTATCTTATCGCTAAGTACCCTTTACCTGAAGACCATAGAACCGGTAATCGGTTTCCTGCAAAATAAAAATCCGACCCTTGCACACCTGATCTGTACCGGAAATTACCTGCCTGAAGCATCCAGGTTTGAACAGATCAGCGACCTGGAATGGGCCTTTGGCGCTATGGGCATACAGGACAAAGCCAGACACCTCGCTACCCTGTATCTCGAAGACCTGTCCGACCTGATTGTCGAAGCTGTCGATCCGCATTTTGGATTCAGCCGCTATGCCGAACGCCTCAGCAGAAGCGCACATTCTTTTGACCAGCTGCAACAGGAGCTGGAAAAGCCAGCCACTTATATTGACAGAATTACACTGCAAGTGCTGGCGGAAAAAATAGAGCAGGCCGCACCGGATCTCGTGGCTATATCGGCGCCCTTTCCCGGAAATGTGTACAGCGCTTTTCGCTGCGCGCAATGGATCAGGCAACACAAACCGCAGGTAAAAGTATGCCTGGGCGGAGGCTTTGCAAACACCGAACTCCGCTCTGTAAGTGACACAAGGGTTTTTGATTATTTTCACTTTATCACCCTCGACGACGGAGAAGCCCCGATGCTCGCCCTGATGCAACACCTTGAGGGCAAACTTCCTTTTGAGCTGCTCAAAAGGACTTTTCTGCTGGACAAGGATACGGTATGCTACTACAATGGCTCCCTGATGCCTGATGTCAAACAAAAAGACGTGGGGACACCGGATTATCACGGCCTGCCCCTGGAGCATTATTTATCTGTCATAGAAATTGCCAACCCCATGCATCGCCTCTGGAGCGACGGGCGCTGGAATAAGCTCACCCTGGCACACGGCTGTTATTGGGGCAAGTGCAGCTTTTGCGATATTTCACTCGATTACATACGTGTATACGAAGCCACTTCTGCCAGGATACTGGTAGACCGTATCGAAACGTTGATTGAACAAACAGGGCACACCGGTTTTCATTTTGTCGATGAAGCAGCCCCACCGGCCTTAATGCGGGAAGTAGCCCTCGAGATTCTGAAACGCGGCCTTACTGTCATCTGGTGGACCAATATCCGTTTTGAAAAAAGCTTTACAGCCGACTTGTGCCGCCTGCTGGCAGCATCGGGGTGTATTGCTGTATCCGGGGGGCTTGAGGTCGCTTCAGACCGCTTGCTGGCACTGATGCAAAAAGGTGTGACCGTCACCCAGGTAGCCAAAGTGGCCGACAACTTTACAGAAGCCGGCATCATGGTGCATGCTTACCTGATGTACGGATTTCCGACCCAGACAGCACAGGAGACCATTGATGCGCTGGAAGTCGTCCGCCAGCTGTTCAGCAATAACATTCTGCAATCAGGCTACTGGCACCGCTTTGCGATGACAGCCCACAGCCCTGTAGGCCTGTACCCCGAACAGTATAAAGTAAAAAAGGTGACTGAAGCCATCGGCAGCTTTGCGAACAACGATATCGAGCATACCGACCCGGAGGGAGCTGACCATGAATTGTTCAGCGAAGGCCTGCGCAAATCCCTGTTCAATTACATGCATGGCATGTGTTTTGATTTTCCACTGCAGGAATGGTTTGACTTTAAGGTACCCCGTACTACCCTGCCTGCGCGGTATATCGAACAGCAGCTCTCCCGCTACCAGGAGCGAACCCTTAAAAATACGGACAAAGTAGTGTGGCTGGGCACAGCTCCTGTGCTGCATCAGGACAGGAAAGAAACGGTATTGCAGCTGCACTCCGGCCGTGAAACCCTGGAACTGCAACTGGATCATCAAAAGGCAATATGGCTGGCAGAGACCTTAGCTCAATCGGCCCTCGGAAACGAAAATTATCCCTTATTCGGAGCGCTGGCTACAGCGTACCAGGAAAAAGGCTGGGGCGACTTTGAGCGCTTCTGGCAGACGCAGGATATGCAGGAACTCTGCCGTTTCGGCTTATTGGTCTTGTAGCATTTCTCCTTCAAGGAACGAAGTGATCAGCTTGTTGACCACCGCAGCTTTTTCCCATTGTACAAAATGCCCGGCAAAAGGAACCATTTCCAGCCGTGCATCTGCCATCTTCGCAATGGCTTCTCGCGCCAGTTGTTCTGTAGATACAGGATGCAGCAATTTATTAGGTATCAGAGCATCGAGTGCTCCGAAAATAACCAGTACCGGTATGCTGATCTCTCCCAGCCTTTCATACACCGGTTCATTCAGCATACCATCAATAGACGACTCCACCATTTTCCGGTATATCCTTGCCGGATAGCTGCGCAGGATTTGTACCATATCATCGATCATGCCGTCAGCCTGGGAAGGATTCTGGTAGAAACTGCTGTAAATGCTGTTGCGAAGACTGCTTTCTTCCGAAGAAAAAAGATCTGCAATACTGACTACAGAACGGTACATCGTTTTTTCAAACAGGTTGAAGCGCTCAAAACCCGCCGGAGCGCATAAGACCAGTTTTTGCGCCGCATCAGGAGCGTTCAGCAAAAGGGTAATGGCTATCTGCCCACCCATAGAATGTCCGCAGAGCACAACATTCTTCAGGTTCAGCAAGCGTATAAAATCATACACACAGGCTGCGTAAAACTGTATATTGTATGTTGTATCCGGCTTTTCTGAGTAACCATTGCCTGGCAGATCAATCGCAATACAACGACTGCTGTGCTTCAGGCCTTCTATGTTTTTGGCCCAGGTACCGCTATAGTTTGCCAGTCCATGAATGAACACTATCGTCTGTGCCCCTTTACCTTCATCAATATAGCTTACGGTATATCCGTTGGATAGTTTGATCTTCCTGTACCCGGATGGGAGACTTTCCTCTTTGGTCATAGGCGGCAAAGATTGGGTATTTGCCGGGTAAAAACAAAAAGCCCTCCTGTTACAGAAGGCTTCTATATACCAGAGTGTTGATCTACAGTGCAGATACCACTGCAGAAAGGATGATGACCAGGTAAACAAGAATGATGATGATCGTCAGTATGCCCAGGAACCGGTACATGTTCTTTTCATACCGGAACCCGTCTTCTATCATTTGCTGATTGTTGTGCAGGATACCAGATTTGATGGATACCGAAAACCGGTACAGCATATAAGACGGATACCAATACAAAACCACCAGCAAGGTCATGACGAGGAAAGCGCCAACGGCACCCAGTGCAGAAAACCCATTCGACATCACGGCAGCCATCGATCCTGTGGCAAACACAGCCAGCAAACCGGTCATCATAATACCGATCAGGATAAAAGTCAGTATCGCCAGGAACTTGGTCCAGCGGCATGTTTCCAGCAAATGCGCTTTGGCTTTTTCAGTAAGTGTAATATCAAAAATAGCAGAAGACTGGGGTATCATAAATGATCGGAATTTACCGGCAAAATAGACATAAATTTTAAATTATCGCAATAATAAACCCGTATCAATTAGCCATAAAAATACTTTTTACAAAAAATTCAGCGGGGTTAGCTTCTTTTGCAGGGTCTTAGCAATACGAACATGATCTACGCCCTTATTATTACACTACTTGTTTTTGCCACTGCATACCTATTTATGAACAGTGAACGTTTCGGAGCCTTACCGAAAGGCACACATAAAATGCAGATCAGGCAGTCACCGAATTTTAAAGGAAAGTCCTTTGTCAATATCAATCCTACACCCAGCCTTACTGAAGGGGCCAGCTTCGTAGGGGTACTGTATGATTTTTTGTTCAAAAGAGGAAGGCATATCCACCCTGCAGATTTTTTGCCGGTGATCAAAACGGACCTGAAACAACTGGCAGCAGACCAGCATGTACTGATCTGGTTGGGGCACTCTTCGTACTTTATGCAGGTAGACGGACTAAAGATACTGGTAGACCCGGTACTGAGCGGCAATGCTTCCCCCCTTCGTTTTACCACCAAAAGTTTTAAAGGGGTCGATATTTATACACCGGATGATTTCCCCGACATCGATTACCTGTTTATTACACACGACCATTGGGACCACCTGGATTACAGGACTGTAAAAGCACTGCACCCTAAAATCGGCAAAGTGATCTGCGGACTGGGCGTTCCGGACCACCTTGTACGCTGGGGCTACAGCAGGGCTGATATTATTGAAAAGGACTGGAATGAGCAGGTAACGCTCAAGGAAGGCTTTACGCTTCACACCACCAGCGGAAGGCATTTTTCGGGAAGGGGTTTTAAACGCAATCAGACACTTTGGATGTCGTATGTGCTGCACACTCCGGCCAGGAAGATCTTTATTGGCGGCGATAGCGGCTACGATACTCATTTTGCCGCCATAGGAAAGACATTCGGCCCCTTCGACTGGGCCATACTGGAATGCGGACAATATGACCCCAACTGGAAATACATCCACATGATGCCCCATGAAGTAGTACAGGCAGCCATAGACCTGGATGCCCGGCAGCTGATTCCGGTGCACTGGGGTAAGTTTTCGCTGAGCAAACATGATTGGGATACACCCATCAAAGAAGTCAGCAAAGAAGCGGCACTACGCGGAGTATCCATCAAAACACCAAAGATGGGCGAAATTTTAAACCTTGACGATCCGGCCAGGCCTACATCATCATGGTGGACAAATTTGAAATAATAAATATTTTCTATTAAGTTTTTTTTAAGATTGTAACGCAGGCTATTTCTGATGGCCATTCTAAGTTTGCGAAAATAAAACTTATGAAAAAATTCTTACTTATTGCAGCTACGTTTTTTATCGCAGAGCGTTCTTCTGCCCAGATTTCTATTGCTCCGGAAGTAGGGGTGCTGATGTCCAATCTCAACTCCAGTTCTACGGACTCCGTATTCAGCGACAACACCGATTATAAGCTGGGTTATCGCCTGGGACTGAATCTTGCAGTCGATGTGCGGAAGATCAGCATCCATGCGGGAGTATTCTATACAGCCCGGGGGTCAAAATCAGATGTATTAGGATTAAAAGCAACCGTCAATACAAATTATATTGACATCCCTGTATATGTCAACTACAATATCATCAACAAGTTGGGCAATCAGCTTTTTATCGGGGTTGGTCCGTATTTCAGCTATTGCACAGGAGCAAAAATGCAGGTGAAAGGTTCTTTCCTGGGTATGCCTTTAGACGCCAAGCAGGACCTGAATGTGGGCAGCAGTTCCACAGACCAGATTAAATCGGTAGACTACGGTGCTAATGCAAACGTTGGGTTCGTTACTTCGCTGGGCATCTATGCGCGCCTGAGCTATAGTCTTGGCCTTGCCAATATTGCAAACACCAGCAGCGGAACTGTCCGTTCTAACGGTTTTGCCCTGTCAGTAGGGTACCAGATCAAACTATAAAGGATATTAAAAAGTACGAAACCGCCTTATGGGATTCATAAGGCGGTTTTTTTATAGTGATTATAAACAGTAAGTACATGGCAATCATTGAAATAATTACATTTATTCACTTTTCTTTTAATTAAACCATGCTTTATAAGGTCTGATTCTTTAATTTCGCGCAAAATTTTACTATGAAAAAATTACTACTTTTTGTCGCGGTGTGTTTTATTACAGAACGTTCTTCTGCACAACTTTCTATTGCACCTGAGCTTGGTGTACAAATGTCCAATGTCAGAACAGGTTCCGGAGATTCCCTCTTCAGTGGCGCAGATACTAAGTATAAAACCGGTTTCCGTGCGGGAGCAAACCTGGCTATCGGCCTGACGAAGAACCTTAATATTCATGTCGGAGCTTTCTATTCTACAAAAGGAACAAAGTCAGAAGTGTTTGGTATAAAAGCAATCGCCAATACAAATCATATCGATATACCTGTTTATGTAAATTATAATATCCTGACCAAGGATGGCAACCAGTTTTTTGTGGGCGTTGGTCCTTATGCCAGCTATTGCATGAGCGGTAAAACAAAAATAAAAGGTTCTTTCCTGGGTGTGTCAATAGATGAATCTGAAGACCTGAATATTGGCAGCGATGCAACAGACGATATCAAATCACTGGACTTTGGCGCTAATGCAAATATTGGTTTTGTAAGTTCTATGGGACTCTATGCCAGGGCCAGCTATAGCCTCGGTTTTGCTAATATTTCAAACAGCAGCGCGCCCAACAGTGAAGTAAAAACAACAGGGTTTGCCTTGTCTGTGGGTTACCAGTTCAGCCTGAACAAAAAGAACAAGGTTGCTGCTACTGCTGAGTAAGTTGCAAGTTCAACAATAATGGAGCCGCCTTATGCAGGTATAAGGCGGCTTTTTCATGCCTTCCAATTTTTTATGCGATACAGGTTATGTCTATAAAACAATGAAGCAACACCGGCCCTTATCAACTTTTTAGCTTTGAATAATCTCATTAAAAAATATTTTTTGCAAAAAATACAATCCATGAAAAAATTTTTAGTACTAGCATTTGCGCTTTTCGCAGCAAAACATTCGTCGGCACAGGTTTTTATCGCCCCGGAACTGGGTGTGCAAATGGTCAAAATGAATGAAAAAACAGAAAATACGAATGGTTTTGGTTATGTACCAGCACCGGGCTATAAATCCGCTTTCCGTGCAGGTATGAACTTTGCCATAGATATAAAAAGCATCAGTATACACGCTGGTTTATTCTACACCGGCAGAGGATATCGCATTTCTTTCATGGGGGACCTTGTAAAGGCTAATCTGGATTACATCGATATCCCGGTGTATGTCAATTATAATATTATCAATAAGAAAGGGAACAAACTCTTTGTCGGTGCCGGGCCATACATCAGTTATTGCCTTGGAGGGAGGCTAAAATTAAGCAGTCCTTACATGAGCCCGTCTGGTACTGATAAATATTATTTAAGCGTTGGAAGTGATGCTACCTAC
>DATJDO010000116.1:0-2919 GCA_035497375.1 Chitinophagaceae bacterium
GGGGGCCAGGTTGGCCAGCAGGCTGAGCGTGAGTAGCTTGGCAAAAGTCTTGTTGTTGCTCCAGTAGGTAGAAATGAAATTTTCTACAGATTGTCCGCCGTTCCTGAAAATCAGGTATACGATGAGGAATCCCAGGAGCGGGGTAAGGGCTCCGATAATAAATCCTATAACAGGAACATCACGTTTCATACCGATTGTTTAATGAGGTGCTAAGGTACTGAAACACCTATAAAATCATTGTCAAAAAAAACTATGCGGCCAGGCCCCGGAATAATTCTGCATTTGACCTTACCTTTGGCCTCAAATTTCAATTATCACATATGAATTTTCCACTAAAGAATATTCCCGAACGCACTGCTATTCCCCGCAACAATGGCCTGACCATGATCATGGATAAAGGGCTTTCGATAGAAGAGGTGAAAAATTTCATATCTGTCGCCCACCCGTATATTGATATTATCAAACTGGGTTTTGGAACGTCGGCTGTAACGCCTAACCTCAAAGAAAAAATAAAAGTATACCAACAGCATAATATCCCCGTTTACTTCGGCGGAACCTTGTTTGAAGCATTTGCTGTGCGCGACCAGTTCGAAGATTACATCGCGATTGTAAAGGAGTATGGTTTGCAGCATGTGGAAGTGTCGGACGGTTCTATGAGCATCGACCAAGCTACTAAATGTGCGTATATCGAGCGCCTGGCCAAAGAGGTAACAGTGTTTTCCGAAGTAGGCTCTAAAGATGCAACACATATCATCCCGCCCTACAAATGGATTGAACTGATGCGTTCTGAACTGAATGCCGGCTCTAAATATGTAATCGCTGAAGCGCGCGAAGCGGGGAATGTAGGTATCTACCGCGGTACCGGCGAGGTGCGGGAAGGATTGGTGCAGGAGATCCTGACACAGATCCCGTCGCAGAAAATCATCTGGGAAGCTCCGCAGAAAGCGCAACAGGTATACTTCCTGGAATTGCTGGGCGCCAACGTAAACCTGGGCAATATTGCCCCCAACGATGTGCTGCCTTTGGAAGCCACAAGGATCGGTCTTCGTGGAGACACCTTCAGTTTTTATCTCGACAAAGAAAGTAAATAGGCAAACTTGTAAGGTTTTTAAAACCTCATAGGTTTACATAAGCACAGAGAGCGATGGGAGCTATTTCTATCGCTCTTTTTTTATTTACCTAATTTTATAGCATGGACCAGTACGGCATTATCGGCAACCCGCTGTCACACAGTTTCTCACCGGCATACTTCAACGCGCGCTTTGTGCGGGAAGGGATACCTGCTGAATATACTGCGTTTCCGCTGGACTCCATCGGACTGTTGCCCGGGCTGATCGCCGCGCATCCGGCATTGCGCGGGCTGAATGTGACCATACCCTATAAAACGGCAGTAATCCCGTACCTGCAGGGGCTTAGTGCTGCTGCATCGGCCATCAATGCCGTGAACTGTATCAGGATGGTGGAGGGTAAATTGTTTGGATTCAATACCGATCATTACGGGTTTTCAGAAAGTCTGAAACCTTTGCTACAAGCCGGAATCACAGATGCCCTGGTGCTGGGCACAGGCGGTTCCTCAAAGGCCGTTTGCTATGCGCTGGAGCAGCTGGGGCTGCGGTACCACCTGGTTTCTGCGAGCGGAAATGGGGATTATACTTATGCTGATCTTTCCGAAACGATCATCCGGTCACACCTGCTGATTGTCAATACCACGCCACTGGGTATGTCACCGCATACGACCGAATGCCCCGATATTCCGTATCATTTCCTGGGCGGAAGTCATGTGCTGTATGACCTGGTGTATAACCCTGAAGAAACACTTTTCCTGCAAAAAGGACGTATACAGGGTGCCCAGACAAAGAATGGTTATGAGATGCTCTTGTTGCAGGCCGATCAGAGCTGGGCGATCTGGAACAGTGGGGATGTTCTGACTGAATTTAGCGTTTCAGCGTAAGGCGTGCAAGGTATTGATCGGATGCGTCGGTGCACAGGATATTCATATTCCAGCCTTCCCGGGCTGCAATGGCTTCCATCGTTTTCGGGTCAATGTAAAGCCAGGAGAACCAGTCTGATTTTTTCCTGCGGTATTCATAGCAGCATTGTACTTCGCCGTAGTAATATGGTAGTTCGGGGATGCCGTCCTCATACAGGTAAGCCAGGTCGGAAGAATCGAACAGCAATTGTCCCCCGGCTTTCAGTAAAGTTTTGGCATGGTGCAGAAAAGTTTTCAGCCCCTCTATATTCTGTACCAGGCCTATGCCATTCATCAGCAATAGGAGTGTATCAAACTTTTTACCCTTCAGCGTAAAGATGTCGGCCTCCAGGACGTTTTGTACTCCTCTGGCACGGGCTACGCTTGCGGCTCCTGCAGAAATGTCCAGTGCGGTAACATCCAGACCTCTTTCCTGCAAATACAGGGCATGGCTGCCCGCCCCTGCTCCGATATCCAGCACTTTGCCGCTGCATTCGTGCAAAGCGATCATTTCCAAGTCCGGCATCGCTTCAGGGCTGCGGAAGTAGATCGGCACCTGCATCTCTACCCGGGGGCCATGATTGTCATGTACCCAGAGTTTGTAGTGTGCGTTATCGAAATAGTATTCGGCAATAGCCCTGCCCAGTATATCCATTATTTTGCTTGTTTTATAAATGCTGCATATCGTTCCCGCCAGCCCATCCAATCCTTGTCAGTGCCCAGTGAAAAATTGTGAAATATGGTGATGAGCAGACCGCCGGTTTGTTGCAGCCTGTGCTGCAGTTGCTGTAGTTTTTCGAAAGATTCCGATACGCTGAGCCTCAATTCATAGCGCGCAGTGGTATCGGAATCTTTCGAAAAACTACAGCAACTGCAGCACAGGCTGCAACAAACCGGCGGTCTGCTCATCACCATATTTCACAATTTTTCACTGGGCACTGACAAGGATT
>DATJDO010000117.1:0-3214 GCA_035497375.1 Chitinophagaceae bacterium
AGCGATGCTGCTGAATAAAAAGCAATACATCTGGTAGCTTTGGATTGTTGATTTGTGATTCTTGATTTTTGATGGCCTTCTAAAGGCACTTCATGCATCCCTACTGTTTTGATCCGACAATTATTTAGTTTAATCCGTAAAGACGCTACCATAGAGTGGCGCCAAAAACATACGCTGTTTAGTGTCTTGCTGTATGTAGGGTCTACCGTGTTCGCGGTGTATATGATGAACGGGCAGCCGGAGCCAAAGGTTTGGAATGCCCTGTTTTGGCTGATTCAGCTGTTTGTTACGGTAAACTCTGTGGCAAAGAGTTTTCTGCAGGAATCGCAGGCCAGGTATCGTTATTATTTCAGTATCGTATCGCCGGGTGTGTTTATGGGCGCCAAATTATTGTACAACCTGGCCCTGCAGCTGATCATCAGCCTGGTGAGCCTTGTTTTATTTTCACTGATGCTGGGCAATCCCCTGGAGCAGACGGGTTTGTTCCTGTCTGTAACTATACTGGGTAGTATGGCCTTGTCTTCCGTATTTACCTTTCTGTCTGCCATCGCCGCCAAAGCCAACCAGAATGCTGCGCTCATGGCTGTATTGGGTTTCCCGATCATTACCCCGGTGTTGATGATCCTGAGCAAGCTGGCCACGCGTGCGGTGATGCCCGTGTACCAGGCAGGATGGGCACAACTGGCGCTTATTTTAGGTTTATTGATTGTCCTGGTCGCTATTTTGAGCCTGGTCTTGTTTCCTTTCCTCTGGAAAGAATAATAAACCCGCCATTCGAATGTCATCCCTGGCAGCGTGCGGGTATGCAATTACATACGTAAACGAGATGTCATCCCGTAGGGATCTGTCTTGTAATTTAAGATCACTGTATTACAGATTCCTACGGAATGACAGTCCTAAAGAATGATCCGGATCCTTCAATCCTCTCACGTTTATGAATAGGACTATTTACCAAACGGATGTCATCCCGCAGGGAATCTCTGCTTTGCTATAAAGAACTGCGGCATGTAGAGATGCCTCCTTACGTCGGCATGACAGCGTGTAGTATCGTTACGCATCTGTATCAGCAAACGAATGTCATCCAGTAGGGTTCTGTCGCGTGATGTAAAATCGCTGCGTTATAGATTCTTACGGAAAGACAGTTCTAAAGAATGATCCGGATCCTGCAATGCCTTCATTTTTATGGATAGGACTGCTTATCCACGCTGATGTCATTCCACTGAAATCTGTAATTAGCCCCTCATTTCAATAGTTTAAATACTAAATTAGGCCATTTTGTCACTTTGCTACACTTGAAGCAGGTCATTATGTCATTTGTTTTTTCCATTTCCCGCCTCCTTGTCTGCATTTTCAGTTTGGAGTCTTGTTTGAAAGAGATAGGTCAAACAATCAATTCAAACAAAATTTAAAACTAACGACAATGATGTACAACAGAGTAAACAGACAAGCCCCCGTTCACTTCGCTAACCTACTGGAAGGATTTTTGAACAATGAAATTGCACAGCACAAAGCCCTAGTCAATGTGCGCGAAAATGAAAACCAATACGAGGTGCAGGTGATCGCCCCGGGATTACACAAAGAAGATTTCAGCATTAACGTCGAAAAAGACATGCTGCATATTGCTTTCGAGCAAAAGAAAGAAGCAAAAGAAACAGAAGATAAATGGTTGAGGCAAGAGTTTCGTATGCCATCGTTCAAGCGCAGTTTTGCCCTGAATGAAAAAGTTGATGCCAGCGGCATCAGCGCGGTGTATGAAAATGGTATCCTGAGTGTAGGCTTGCCTAAAAAAGAAAAAGAAGAAGTGAAATCTGTTTCGATTTCGGTTCAATAAGAGCACCAGTGGTTTTAGATGAGTAGTGGTGAGTTAGATGACGAGTGGCCGTTTCGCAAGAGGCGGCCACTTTTTTTAGGGACAAAAGTGATCATTGGATACACAATAAGCACCTTATCGGTGCGTTTATATAAAGGCAATAATTGATACATTTACACCAAAATCACACCCATGCTCAAAGCCTCCACCCTGGTCCTTTTGTTCCTTCTGCCTTTCCTGGCCTGCAAAAAGGAAAATGAGTTTAAGAAATACAAGCCCTACAGCGTAGACCTGAGTCCCAGCGGCTACTACGGAACCAATCCTCAATGGTCTTACAAAGCCCTGCAAGTGGTGTTGATTCAAGGCAACAATACCTATTACTCCAAAGTATACCGCAAACCCGAAAACGACCCATATAATTATTCGGTACGCCTGGAGGATTCTGTTTCCGCATTGTTCCAGCCCGGCATCGTGACTGTATCCGTATACGAGCAAGGCAAAAAACTCGGGGAAGCGAAAGGTGATTTTGCTTTTAACAACCCGTACTTCTATGCAGGTATGGATTCTTTTTCCGTAAACGTGTCGCTGATCGAGCAGCAGTAAGCACTATTTTACTTTCGTTCCAAGCCTGTTTTCCTGCCCCGCAATCGCAGCTGTGCCCGGGAAAACAACTTTTATCTTCTGCTTGCCGCAGCATAGATGCCGCTCTTTCCAGAAAAGAAAATAAGCCAGCAAAAAAGATCGGAAAAATTTGCATGCTACAGGTTTACATAGTATAATTGTGGAAAATAAATCTATGAAAAAACTATTTACTACCGCAGCCTTGCTGTTGTCTGCCAGCTTTGCTTTTGCGCAACAGCAATATACCAATGTCAAAGTTCTCTCTATTCAGGTGAATAAGTTCCCTAGGGAGAGGATGAACGGAGCCCGCTTCGATCGACATTCCGCTCCTGACCTGTTTGCCGTGTTCAGTGCCAACAATGAAGAGGTGTATGTGACGAATTACTATGAGAATGTACGCAAACTACCGGTGACTTTTGACCTGGTCCGCCCTTTTAAGGTAGAAAACCTGGACATCCCCTACACGCTGAACCTGATGGACTATGAGCAGATGGGTGATGATGAACTGATCCAGAAAGTGAGTGGCAACCTGGTGTTTGCAGACTATAAAGATTATCCCTCCGAGATCACACTGAACTATAAAGGCATGGCGGAAGTGGTACTGAAACTGCAGTGGTACTAAACCATACAATACTAAATCTGCAAGGGGTTAATCGTTTCGGTTAACCCCTTTTTCATGAAAGCGGGTATATTTGTGTATCATGAATAAAAGCATTCTTGCCCTTGCTGTTACCCTGCTGTTTACCCAGTCCTGCAAGAAAGAGGACAAATACCTGGTTTTGC
>DATJDO010000118.1:0-8897 GCA_035497375.1 Chitinophagaceae bacterium
CCGGCCGAAAGTTTACAGTTGCATTTTGAACGGTCAAAAATTCAGGTCTGTAGCGCTCAGACCTATAAGGTTTAAAAAAACCTTATATCTTTTGCCGGCCTGTTCCAGCAAATAAAGCGCTCCCACTCTCTTTAAAAAAACCTCCGGCGTTCCGGAGGTTTTTTTTGCTGAAACAGGCCGGCAAAAGATATAAGGTTTTTTTAAACCTTATAGGTCTGAGCGCTACAGACCTGAATTTTTGACCGTTCAAAATGCAACTGTAAACTTTCGGCCGGCAGGATTACCTTTGTCCCTCATTATTTCAGCGTATTATGGAGTTCCGGAAAAAGGGATTGTCAACAGAACAACTATTGCAACTGTATACTGAATTGCTTCGGCCAAGGATGATCGAAGAAAAAATGCTGGTCTTATTGCGTCAGGGCAGGATCAGTAAATGGTTCAGCGGTATCGGCCAGGAGGCTATATCGGTCGGCACTACGCTGGCACTGGACGAAGACGAATACATTATGCCCCTGCACCGCAACCTGGGTGTATTTACTGCACGGAAGATTCCTTTTGCCAAATTGTTCATGCAATGGCAGGGCAGTAAAGAAGGGTTTTCAAAAGGCCGCGAACGTTCTTTCCACTTTGGCACCAACGAGTACCATATCTGCGGTATGATCTCGCACCTGGGACCACAGATGGCACTGGCAGACGGCGTAGCCCTGGCACACAAACTGAATAAAGAAGCGAAAGTATCTGTTGCCTTCAGTGGTGACGGGGGTACCAGTGAGGGAGACTTTCACGAAGCACTCAACGTAGCTGCAGTATGGAACCTGCCTGTTATTTTCATCATCGAAAACAACGGCTATGGCCTCAGCACCCCGGTTAATGAGCAGTATGCCTGTGCACAGCTCGCGGACCGTGCTATAGGTTACGGCATGAAAGGCATTACAATAGATGGCAACAATATCCTTGAAGTGTACAATACAGTGAAGGAAGCCCGTGCATATTGCATCAGCGAGCAAAAGCCCATCCTGATTGAGTGCATGACCTTCCGTATGCGCGGACACGAAGAGGCCAGCGGTGTCAAATATGTTCCGAAAGAACTGTTTGAGACCTGGGGTAAGAAAGACCCATTAAGCAATTACGAGCAGTTCCTCCAACAAGAGGGCCTGCTGTCCGAACAGGATATAGAACGGATCCGGGAAGGCATCCGTAAAGAAATTGAAAGCGGTATTGCTGAAGGCTTCGCCGCTCCGGCTATCGTACCCGATACCGCAGAAGAAGTAAACGACGTTTATAAAGCGCACAATGGCGCAGCCCGTGCTCCTCAGGGCAGTGCTTCTTCTGAAATGAAGATGATACAGGCCATCAGTGATGCGCTGAAGATATCGATGAAAAAGTATCCCCAACTGGTACTGATGGGGCAGGATATCGCGGAGTATGGCGGGGCCTTTAAAGTTACTGAAGGTTTTGTAGAAGCGTTCGGAAAAGAACGTGTACGCAATACCCCGATCTGCGAAAGTGCTATCGTCGGTGCCGCACTGGGTTTGTCGCTGAAAGGCTACAAGTCGATGATGGAAATGCAGTTTGCAGACTTTGTTACGGTAGGTTTTAATCAGATCATCAATAACCTCGCCAAAATCCATTACCGTTGGGGGCAAAATGCAGACGTGGTCGTCCGTATGCCTACGGGCGGTGGGGTCGGTGCCGGTCCATTCCATTCGCAGAGCAACGAAGCCTGGTTTGTACACACACCCGGCCTCAAAGTAGTGTATCCTTCTACACCGGAAGATGCCAAGGGCCTGCTGATTGCCTCTTTCGACGACCCTAATCCTGTCATTTTCTTCGAGCACAAAGCCTTGTACCGCAGTGTATCCGGCCAGGTACCCGAAGGAGACTACTCCATAGAGATCGGCAAAGCAAAGCTGGTGCAGGAGGGCTCGGATGTAAGCATCATTACCTATGGCTCCGGTGTGCACTGGGCGAAAGAATATGCGGCAAAGCACACAGATCTTTCCATCGACATCCTGGACCTGCGTACCTTGCTGCCACTGGACTACGAAGCGATCAAAGCGTCGGTGGCCCGTACGGGAAAGGTCATGATCCTGCATGAAGATACCCTGATTGGTGGCATTGGCGGCGAACTGTCCGCATGGATCACCGAGCATTGCTTCAAGCAACTGGATGCCCCTGTACTGCGTTGTGCCAGTCTGGATACCCCAGTCCCTTTTTCCATAGAGCTGGAGCAGAATTTCCTGGCCAAGGTCCGCATAGACGAAGTAATGAAAACGCTGCTGGCTTACTAGCCTGTACTGCGCGTTATGCCAATCAATGAATTAAAGCTTATTTTGCGGCTGCGTAAACAATAAAAAGAAGAAGTCCTTCAAATGAAGCATTTACCGAATATCCTTACCCTGGGCAATCTCTTTTGTGGCTGCATTGCCATTGCCTTCATCATGAGCTCCCAACCCTACCTGGTAGAACTGGGCGGTGTTCCTTATTGGATCACCGGCACGGAACAGGCATACTGGGGCTCTGTGTTTATTGCGATTGCCGCGGTACTTGATGTGCTGGACGGCCTGGCGGCGCGCACATTGAAACTGTTTTCCCCGATTGGCAAGGACCTGGATTCCCTGGCAGACTGCGTGAGCTTTGGTGTGGCCCCATCCATGATCCTGTTCAAGATGCTATGGGCCGCAAATATTGCCCAGCCCGATGCTATGGAAGTGAGTATGTGGTCTATGACACCTGCGTTTTTAGTGGCTTGCTTCGGCGCCCTGAGACTGGCCCGCTTTAATGTGTCTGTGGCTACAGGATCTACTTTTACAGGCCTGCCTATCCCTGCCGTCGGTATTTTTATTGCCTCGTTCCCGCTGATCAATCTATACGTACCATCAGCAGGGGTCTACTTTAAATATACCTGGGTATTGTATGCTATCATTGCACTGGTTTCCTGGCTGATGGTTTCCAGGATCACCTTTTTTAAACTGATGCCTTCCCAGTGGAACCTGAAGAGTCTTTGGCCGCGTCTTACCCTCCTTGCAGCAGCAATTGTGCTTTTCCCGTTCATCAGCTTTGCAGCCATACCGGCATTATTCGTGCTTTATATCATCCTGTCACTGGTCTACCGCAATCAAAATACAGCAAGTAAACAGGGCTTGGAGTAAGGTTCTTTAGGGAATGAGTGTGGGGCATATTGGCCACATTCCCTGTATTAATCTTTTGGAAGATTAATGTAGAGATCCCTCACTTCGTCGGGATGACAGCGCGGGAAACATATTAACCACATCTCCCGCATTGGTACACGGATGACAGTGTTTGTATACCTTGATGCACATTCGTCAGATTACCACATTAACCCCTCAACTCACTGAACGATTACAGCACCGCAAATACGTACTGCTTCAATTTATCGATATTCTTTTCTGTTTTCCCGGAAGCCGAGTAGGTCATAGATTTACCGTTACTATAGACTTTGATCTGCCAGTCGGTATCGTCAAACAGGGCCTTTAGTTGTTCCAGGCTGGTTGAGGTGCTGAAACGATTGATATAACCGCCATGGGCCTTATCTGAAAACATGTGCGTGAGCGGTTTTACCAGGACGGAGGTCGTACCACTGACAATCCGCATACTGTCCACGGATTTGATCACCTGCTCATCGAGCAGGGAAAATTTAATTACCGCCGTATCGGTATTGATGTTCTTGTAGCCAAAAGTGAAGTCCATATCTACAGAACCTTTCCCCGACTGTGCCTTAAAAAACAGGGGTTTCAGGAAATACATCGTATGACCACTACCTGCCAGGAAAGTTTCATACAGGTTCTTCCCGGCCTTAACAGCAGCGGGGCGTATAGTCAGACAGCCGGTAAATACAAAAGAGAGCAGAACCGCTGCAAAACTCTTTTGAAAATATTTTTGAAACATAAACGCGTATCTATTTAATGATCCTGGCCTTTAGTTTTTCTTCCGACAATAACGTGGTGGCAAGCTGCGCATCTTTAGTGACAGCATAAACGCAGATGATCGAAGTACTATCCAGCGGACAGATATATTCTGTAAGGTAAAGGGAATCTTTGATAAAGCGGCGGTAAAAGGCCGTATTGTTCTCACTGAGCTGCAGGACACTGTCAGCCATTGGGTTTTCCTTTCTGGATGTTGCCAGCTTACCCAAGGTGGTATGAAAAGGTATACCCAGGTAAATCTGATAGTTTTTTCCTTCAATAATACGGTAGAGCGGAACTTGCACTTGCGCCATATTATTGAAGTATTTTGTGTACGGCACCTGAGCAAGTGAGTCCCGGTCAACAATATGCTCGGAACTGTCCCTGGTAAACTTAAAACCGTTGAACAAGGCCAGCTCTTTTTCATTTTCCTGCCTGCAGGAAGCCCAGAGCAGAAACAGGCATAGCACCGCTAAAATTCTTGTATTCATTTACTTGTATTCTTTCTACTAAAAAAACAAGGTGCAGCGACAGCTACACCTTGATATTGTTCAGGTTAAAGCAACAGCTTATTCTCCTGTTACGATTGTTTCATAAGTACCATAGATACCCAGGATGCTGGTTTGTTTGATATCAACAGTAGAGATTTTAGTGATACCACCGTTTTTAGCAGCGCTGCGGATAGAAGCATCTTGGTTGAATGCCAGTACACTCAGGATAATAGTAGCTTTTGAACGGCCAACTTTGTTACCTACAGTGTTGCTTGTTGCATTTACAGGCATAGTCAGGGAGCAGCTTGACAGCAAAGCTACTGCTGAAGCCAGCATAGCAATTTTCATTTTTTTCATAAAAAGATTGTTTTAAAGGTCTTACTCGTATGGCTTTTCAGTTTCGCCCCGTTGATTTGAGTGGTTCCTGGACTCCACTTTTTATAGCCTGTATAGCCGGTGTTATAAAATCATATGCATCGTTTTGTTATAGCATACACATTGGTAAACCTGCCTATCCAGGCTGCGCAAAACTAAAAAAACTGAAAAACTGGCCAAATTTTTTTACGCTTATAGGCTCAGGTTAATAATGTAATAACATAATTCAGGAAAAACACCTAGAACATCATCCGGTACACATCCTCAACCTTTGCCGCCATCTTTACCGCAATCCGGTATTGGCTCAGCTGGAGCCCCTTTGCATTGGCCTGCGGGATCAGGATCATATCCATACCCAGCTTGTCGGCTTCGGCGATACGTTGTTCGATGCGGCTTACCGCCCGGATCTCACCACTGAGCCCAACCTCCCCGACCATACCGATATTGGAAGGCAACGCCCTGTCTTCATAGGAAGAGAGCAGCGCACAGACAAGCGCCAGTTCTATAGATGGATCTTCTACCTTGATGCCCCCAGCTATGTTGACAAACACATCCTTTACACCAAAGTGAAAGCCGCCCCGTTTTTCCAGCACGGCCAGCAGCAATTGCAGGCGGCGCAGATCCAGGCCACTGACAGTCCGTTGCGGTGTTCCGTACACAGCTTGTGTCACCAGGGCCTGCACCTCTATCATCAGCGGGCGCATTCCCTCCATAGTAGCTGCAATGGCGATTCCGCTCAGCGGTTCCTTATGCTGCGTCAGCAACATTTCCGAAGGGTTACTCACGGTACGCATACCCCCTGTGACCATTTCATAGATGCCCAGTTCCGAGGTAGAACCAAAGCGGTTCTTCAGGGTACGCAGCATACGGTAAGCATAGTGCCGGTCGCCTTCAAACTGCAATACGGTATCGACCATATGCTCCAGCACTTTCGGACCCGCAATAGATCCGTCTTTGGTAATATGGCCGATGATGATGACCGGTATATTCGAGGTTTTTGCAAAACGCGCCAGTTCTGCCGCACACTCCCTCACCTGCGATACACTGCCGGCCGAAGAGGCCACATAGGGAGATTCCAGCGTCTGTATCGAATCGATGATGAGCAGGCGGGGTTTGATGCGCTGGGCTTCGCGGAATATCGCTGCCGTTTCTGTTGCGCTGAGCAGATACAACAGGTCGTTGGAAGGCCCAACGCGTTCTGCCCGCATTTTGATTTGCTGCATGCTCTCTTCGCCCGATACATACAACACGATACCGCTGCGCCATTGCAAAGCCGTCTGCAGAAATAGTGTGCTCTTTCCGATACCCGGCTCCCCGGCAACCAGGGTTACCGAGCCAGGAACAAGCCCTCCGCCCAGGGTACGGTTCAGCTCTGCATCCTGCAGGATGATCCGGGGTTCGTCTAGTACGACGATCTCATCCATACGATGAGCCTGCCGTGCTTCCTTACCCTGTGCTTCCCATACAAATGTCTCTTTTGCGACTGTTTTGTCCTCCCGCTGTACTACCTCTTCCACATAACTGTTCCAGGCACCGCAGGAGGTACATTTACCGTTCCATTTCGGAGATTCGTGTCCGCACTGCTGGCAAAAAAATGCCGTTTTGGTTTTTGCCATTGCTTCTTTTATGCTTTGTTGAGTTGCTGCATTTGCCCGTGCACGAAAGTGGACAGTTCCCTGATATAGGCTGGTGAAAAGTCGAAACGGATACCGGCAATATCGTAGAGCTCTTTTAATGTCTTCGTGTAACCGGCGCTGAGTGCCGCCATATAGTTGTCCAATGCCTGTTCTTTGTTTCCTTTGTATTGGCGCCACATAGCGATCGCTCCGAGTTGGGCGATGCCGTATTCAATATAGTAAAACGGTACTTCAAACAAGTGTAGTTGTTTTTGCCAGAGGTTGTGGCGATAGGTGTCAAAATCGCTCCAGTCTACATTTCCCGTCGAAAATTCTTCGTGAATGGCCACCCATGTAGCCTCGCGCTCGGCTACGCTGTGCCCGGGATGTGTGTACAGCCAGTGCTGAAATTTATCAATGACCGCAATCCAGGGCAGCACATCGATCACCCGCTCCAGTTCTTCCCATTGCGCCCTGCGAAACTCGTCTTCCGATGCAAAGAAATCGTTCCAGTATTCCATCGTAAACAACTCCATGCTCATACTGGCCAGTTCGGCTATCTCCATCGGGTATTCCTTCATAGCAGACAAAGGCAGTTCATGCGACAGGAAGGAATGCACGGCATGCCCGCCTTCGTGCATCATCGTGATCAGGTCGTTTACCGTTCCGGCGGCATTCATAAAGATGAAGGGTACGCCCGTCTCCGGCAGGGGGCAATTATAGCCACCCGGAGCCTTGCCGATACGGCTGTCCAGGTCCATACGGCCCATACTTCTCATTTTCGCCAGGCAATCGCCGAAGAAAGGGCGCAGTTTTGAAAAGACCGCGATGGATTTTTCCAGCATTTCTGAACCGTTTTTAAAGGGCTGCAGCGGTGTCCTGCCTACAGGCTCCGCATCCGTATCATAAGGCTTCAGCTGCTCCAGGCCCAGCTCTTTGCGCCGGTGCTCCAGCAATTCCCTTTGCAGGGGTACAATGTGTTCTTTTACCGCAGCATGGAATGCAAAACAGTCTTCTGGCGTATAATCGAAGCGGCCGAGCTCCCGGAATTTATAATCACGGTAATTGTCAAAACCGGCATTGAGCGCTACATGGTGACGCAGGGCCAGCAAGCGGTCAAACAGCTCGTTCAGTGCATCCTTATCCTGCAAGCGCCGGGATGATACCGAGGTGAATGCTTCCCGGCGTAAAGCCCGGTCGGGTTCGTGCAGCAATTTGGCGGCCTGCTGCAAAGTCTGTTCTTTGCCTGCTATCGTCACTGTCATTTTACCGCTGATGACACCATATTGCTGCGCCAGCAGGCTGATCTCGGACTGCAGGGCTATATTTTCTTCGCGGAATAGTGCTACGCTGTTCTCCACATTGCGCAGGTAAGGGAAAAATACTTTTTGATCCAGGTCTTTGGCAAAGGGGCTGTTCAGTAGCTTTTTATTGATCTCAAACGCATACGGTTTCATCTGGGGTTCTATCTCCGTCACGAAGTAGCTAAACGCTTCCTCCAGTGCCGGGTCCGTAGTGTTGCAGGTCATTTTGATCTGGCGCCAGCAGGCATCTTCCCCGATCACAGACTCCAGTTCGCTGAGGTCAGACAGCCATTGCTGTAAAGCCTGAAGCGTATCGATATTCCTGCTTTTCAGCTCTTCGAAAAAAGGAGCTACGGATGCCCAGTCACTGAGGGCAAAATGCTCCGGTAAAAATGTTCTTTGTTTTGCTGTGATTGCTGCTGTTGCGTTCATCTGTTATATGGACTAAAAACTATGATTAAATAATGCCTTCCCGTACCAGGTCGTGCACGTGCAGCATGCCGGCATACTTTCCGCCATCTGTGACGAGCAGCTGGGAAATGTCGTGCGCGCGCATCAGTTCCAGTGCCTGTACCGCCAGTTCTCCTTTTTCTATACTCTTCGGTTCTGAGGAATAAATGTCTTTTGCCCGCAGGGGATCTACATCCGTGTACTGCTGCAACATACGCCGTATATCACCATCGGTAATAATGCCCAGTATATTTTCCTCCGTATCCAGCACCGCAGTAGCTCCCAGGCGCTTGCCTGATATTTCTACAATGATTTCGCGGATGGTGCTGTCCGGGTATACTTTTGGGTGCTCGTTCAGGCCAGTCAGGTCCTGCACCCTCAGGTACAGGCGCTTGCCCAGCGAACCACCGGGATGGTAGCGCGCAAAGTCCTTTTCGGTAAAACCTTTCAGGCTGAGCAGGCAGATGGCCAGGGCATCGCCCATTACCATTTGTACCGTAGTACTTGTGGTCGGCGCCAGGTTATTCGGACAGGCTTCTTTCTCCACTGTACAGTTGAGGAACAGGTCTGCATGGGTAGCCAGGTACGACCTTTCATTGCCACACAGTGCGATCACCGTATTGCCGAAGTTTTTTACCAGCGGAACGAGCATCTTAATTTCCGGGCTTTCCCCGCTTTTGGAGATCACCAGTACGATGTCGTCTTCCTGTATCATGCCCAGGTCGCCATGTATGG
>DATJDO010000119.1:0-5237 GCA_035497375.1 Chitinophagaceae bacterium
CAGAAATTTATTTTTTCGTAAATGGTGCTGATGTAGTCTTTTCCGGACTGCGTAGCGGTTGCCGTTTTGTTCAGATTGTTGTCGGCCTGGGAGTTTATGGTCAGGGTCAGAATTAAAGACAGCGCTGCCAGACAATTTTGCACACGGGTTCTCTTCCTCATATCTTTCAAAATTAATCATTTGTATTTTAAAAAGTGGCCCGATTTTTGTTAATTACTCTTAAACTTTAAACTTTAACTTTAGTCTTAGGTATAGAAATGTTATAAAATAGTTGGTATTGTATGAAATAATACTGTGCAATTCCCGTTTTATCACCAAGCCAAAAACAATTCAAATCAGTCCCCTATGAAAAAAACAGCCGGATTTCTAGTATGCCTGCTCCTGTTGGCAGCACAAGGTAAGGCCCAGGAAAAGCTCTATCTCAAAAATCAGAAAGAGCCGATCGCGTGTAAAATAATCGAGATCAATACCAACGAAATCAAATATCAGCCTGAGGATGCAGAACAACTGACGATTGGCATCAATAAACTGGATGCCGAAAAAATCGTATTTAAATCCGGCCGGGTGCAATATTTCACCGACCCCCTTGATGACTTCAATTTCTACAAAGGGCAGAAACGCTGGATCGCCAAAGTAGGCATTTTGTCTCCCGCTTTCGGCTATACAGATCTCTACCTGGAGAAATCGCTCAAACCCGGTAAAAGCGTAGAATTTCAGGCCAATATCATAGGCCTTGGCAAAAACATGTTTTATTACAATAATTACACCAATACCGATCTGTACCTGAACCAACGCGGCGTATCCGTCGGCGCGGGCATCAAAGTATTGCGCATGCCCGACTTTGAAGTCAGCAACCGTAAACTGTTGCATATCCTGCAGGGTAGCTACCTGAAACCCAATATCATGGTGGGTTATTATCAAAGGGATTTTATCGTACTGGACCCGGTAACATCTGTCTACAAAACGATGAAAAAAGACATCATCATCTCGCAGCTCGCTGTAAACTTCGGTAAGCAATGGATACTGGATAACACTTTTTCACTGGAGGTTTATGGTTCCCTCGGCCTGGGTGTAGACAATTTCAGATCGCAGCAAAACAAGATCAAAAAAGACAACATGCCGGTCAGCCCTTACCTGGAAGATGAAAACATGCCTTACCGGAACTTTGGCTATACCAAATTTGGCCGCGGAGATGCAGGGCTGGCTATTGGAGGCGGGGTGAAACTTGGCTACCTGTTTAACTGGAAAAAGCCTAAAGATGTTCCGGCGGGAAGTGTAAAGGCCAGAAAATAAAAAACTGACGAGTTACTTACATCGCACCGCTACAACCATCTACCCTTGCTACATTCCTGTCCTGGGGGAGTTCGATAGGAGCTGGTCGTATAAGACTCGTCAGCGGCGCAAAAGTAAACGCTTTACGGAAACTACCAAAAAATAATTATTAATTTTTCAAACAGGAAGGCCCGGCAGTTTTGCCGGGCCTTCTTCATTCATAAGATTGATCCTGAAAGAATTATATTAATCTTCGAAATAATAGGGATTCAGGTAGACGCGCTCCATGTGATTTTTACGCAGGTATTGGTCCAATTCCTGGTTCACACGGATGTCCGGTGCATAAATATGGCTTGCCATCAGCACTATTTTAACCCTGTTGGGATTATAACCCGTAATAGACAGAGCCTTGTTGTAATCTGTAGTAGCCTGCATCTCATTAATAAAAATATCAAATTTACTTTCGTCTTCCGGGGCAATGACAATATTGATAATTTCCATTTCAGAAACACTGGACTTAAAGGGTTTGCCCAGCAAATGCTTGTAAAACCCTATAATCTTTTCTGCGGTACTGTACGTGAAGATCATTACCTATTGAAGCAGCTGGTTGATTTTCGTAATAAAATTGTCGATCACAATAGGCTTGGGAATATACAGATCCACTCCCAGGTTGACACTGTCTGTAATAGATGCTTCGTGGGTGATCGAAGATATGATCACCACTTTCGCTGCTGCTGTATTGGGGTGCTGTTTCAGCTCCTGTATCAACTCGAACCCGTTCAGGTAAGGCATCATGATGTCGGTAATGACAAGGTCATATGGCATCAGGCCCAGTTTGGATAGTCCATCCCTTCCGTCTGTTCCAAAAGTGACATTATAGCCATTTTGTTGCAGAATTTTTAATAAAATCTTCTGGATTATTTCATCATCATCAATAAGGAGAATATTCTTCATTTTAGGTTAGGAGGTTATGGACGGCTCCAAAGTTAATCATAAAATTAAATTCCCGGTACAATCAAAATAATTTTGAAAATATTAAATTTATTAAAACACAACAACCAAATCGCAAAAAAATTGTACCTTGAATACTTAAGTTTACATTTGCACCTATTCACGTTTTTTTATACAAAATACTAGGTAAAGACGCTCCCATGCCTGAAGAAAAAATTGTCATTCTTTATGTAGATGATGAAGAGAATAACCTCATCTCTTTTAAAGCCACTTTTCGCATCAAGTACAAAGTATTGACGGCGATTAGCGGTGATGAGGCGATGAAAGTGCTTGGTGAAAACAAAGTGGAGATCATTATTACCGACCAGCGCATGCCCCATATGACGGGTGTAGAATTTCTTGAAAAAGTACTGGTGAGCTATCCTGATACCATGCGCATCCTGTTGACAGGCTATACGGATATGGCTGCAGTGGTAGAAGCAATCAACAAGGGGAAAATCTTCCACTACCTGACAAAACCATGGGATGAAACGGAACTCGAAATGACGATCGCCCGGGCACATGACACCTATCTGGCTCAGCAGAAAATCAAAAACATGAATGAGGACCTCAGCACCTCCAACGATCAGCTTGAATTTTTGCTGAGGCAAAAACTGTTGTCTTAAACCTCTTTATTCTCGCCGGAAGCATCCTTTCATCAAAAAGGTGTTTTAAAATCCCTCAGTGCAGGGAAATGCTGGTCGCGCTCAGACAAAGAAGGCTGTGTACACGCCCAGTCAAAACCAATACTGTCAAATGCAATACCGGTATCGCTGGCGGCCTCGTACTCACCAGAAACAAGGTAAGCCGTAATCGACCCGTCAGACAAGGATTTAAAGCCATGAGCAAAGCCCTCCGGGATATAAAAGGACTTATGGTTTTCAGCAGACAATATTCCCGAAAAACACCGGCCATAGTCTGGTGAGGAGGCCCTCAGGTCAACCACTACATCAAGGATAGCCCCAAAAGGGCAAAACACGATTTTGGCGTGCTGGTAAGGCGGCAAATGAAAATGCATACCACGGATCACGTCTTTCTGAGAGACTGAAAAATAGCTTTCCTTCACCACAAATTCAATTCCGTTTTTCCGAAATGCAGCATCATTGAACACCTTTCCAAACGCCCCGCGCTGATCCTCAAAAAAAGGTATATCCAGTACTTTAAAATCTTGCACAAAAAAATATTTTATCCCGCAAAATACAGAATAAACAGGATGCCCTGCAAGCATATTCCCTAAAAGAAATGGGACAAAGCCTTTTAAATACTTAAATATTCATTACTTTTAATAGAACGTAGGCTCAAAACAGGTTTTTTTATGAGAGGAATAAACAAGGTAATACTCATTGGCAACGTCGGTAAGGATCCTGAAATACAAACCCTGGAAGGCAATCTTGTAGTAGCAAAATTCCCACTGGCAACAAGCGAGAATCATAAAGACAAAAACGGCAACACGGTATCTCATACGGAATGGCATAATGTTGTTTTGTGGAGAGGCCTGGCAGAACTGGCCCAGAAGTTCCTGCACAAGGGCAGCATGATCTATCTCGAAGGGCGCATACGCTACCGGACATGGGAGGACAAAGACAAAATCAAAAGAAACAGTACAGAAATCGTAGGCGACAACTTTGTGATGCTGGACAAGCGCAAAGAACATGAAACACGCATTGACCTGCCGGACAGTGAGGACATGCACCCCGAAAACAATTTCGAAAAGATAAACGACATCGCTTACTAAAACCTTCCGGTTGGTCCTGTACCCCTCATTACTGCAGCATGTCGTTTTTTGTTGCACAGCTTATCCACATTGCTAGAGTAAAGTTAAATACGCAGAAGCCCTAAGGGCAAAACGCCTAACTTTGACCACTGTTACCAAATGTTATACGCTGCATGAATCCAAAAGGCTTCCTGGTATCGGTGGGCGGTGCCGAAGATAAAGGCACCGACCTTGAGAAAGGAATTATAGACAGGAACAGGCTGGCTTTCTTTGAGCTGGGAATCCTCAAGAATATCGTTTCACTTATCAAACCACATGAAGAACCAGTGGTAGAGGTGATCACCACGGCATCCATGATCCCGGACGAAGTGGCGGAGAATTACAAAACTGCTTTTGAAAAACTGGATTGCTCGAACGTAAACCATTTGCGTATCCGCAACCGCGAAGACGCGATGAAGCCTGAATTTATCGAGCGTATTAAAAATTGCAACTGCGTCATGTTCAGCGGGGGCAACCAGCTCCGGCTTTCTTCGATTTTCGGGGGCACTGAAATACTGTCCCTGATCCGGCAAAAATACAACGATGAGCATTTTGTGATTGCAGGCACCAGTGCCGGAGCAATGGCCATGAGCAATACCATGATCTATGAGGGCAATGCGGACAAGGCACACCTGAAGGGAGAGGTCAAAATCACCACCGGCCTTGGCTTTATGTATGATGTGGTTATAGATTCCCATTTCGACAAACGCGGCCGCTTTAACCGGCTGGCACAGGCCGTGGCAGCACAACCCGGCGCATTGGGCATTGGTCTGGGTGAAGATACCGGTGTTATTGTACGCCACGGTACAGAATTGCAGGTGATCGGCTCAGGCAGTGTGGTCATTATCGACGGGAAATTTATTGAATACAACAACATTGCCGATGTGCGTTTCGGCCACCCGATATCCATAGAAAACATAGTAGTGCATATGCTCTCCAATGGCGATAAATTCAACACAGCTACGAGAAAATTTACAGGCCTGGAAATTGTGCTTGCAGACGATGAAGACTCTTAATTAAGTACGGTACAGCACCCTTTTTTAAAAACGGCAAAAAAAGCATACAAATTACAAATAACACGCTGCTTTTGCTACTTTTGCACCACATTTTTCAGAGACGATCCCAATGAATATAGCTATCATAGGTACAGGATACGTAGGTTTGGTCAGCGGCACATGCTTTGCCGAGACAGGAAACAACGTAGTTTGTATCGACATCAACG
>DATJDO010000120.1:0-5603 GCA_035497375.1 Chitinophagaceae bacterium
TAAAAATTTGCGGATTTGATTTTCGATGATCGGGTAGTGTGTGCAGGCCAGCAGTATGGAGTCGATACCGGCGTCCTGCGCCAGCAATTGCTGGATATTCTGTTCTATGAAATATTCTGCTCCCCTGGACTCCTGCTCTCCGTCTTCTATAAAGGATACCCACATCGGGCAGGCCTGTTGGCTGACCTTCAGTTCCGGGAAAAAATGGCTGATCTCCTTCAGATAGGATTCTGAGGCTACCGTTCCTTTGGTGCCCAGTATGCCCACCGATTTTGTTGTTGAGAAATTCCCAATGATTTCAGCGGTGGGGCGGATAACACCCAATACTCTTTTCCTGCTATCGATATGAGGCAGGTCTCTTTGCTGTATGCTCCTGAGCGCTTTGGCCGATGCGGTATTGCAGGCCAGGATCACCAGGGGGCATCCCTGCTCAAAGAACCATTGCACGCACTCCAGTGTGTATTCGTACACCGTTTCAAAAGAACGGTTGCCATAGGGCGCACGGGCATTGTCGCCCAGGTAGATAAAGTCATAAGCTGGTAATTGTGCTACAATAGAGCGAAAAACAGTAAGTCCGCCAAAGCCTGAATCGAATACGCCGATAGGATGTGCCAAAAAGAAGAATTTGAAGCGAAGGTAATTTGTATTTCAAAAAGAAAGAAAGGCACCGGCACTAAAAACAGGCAATAGAATCCCAATTAAATTTTACTTTTGGGTGCATTCATGTCGTCTCTAAAGAATTTAGCGGCTCAGACCCTGTGGTATGGACTGAGCAGTATTGCAGCCCGTTTTATCGGTTACCTGCAAAATCCCATTATCACTTATTTGCTGGCCGACAGCAAGGGGCAGCAGGCTTTTGGAGATTTCTCTGTGTTGTTTGCCGGGATTTCCCTGGCCAATATCCTGTTTACCTACGGCATGGAGACGGCTTATTTCCGTTTTGCGGCACAAAAAGAAGACCCGGCCCGCTTATTCCGCACCAGTTTCGGTTCCTTGCTGATCAGCACCGTGCTGTTGGGACTTTTATTCATTGTGTTCCGGCAGCCCCTGGCCGAGCTGGTACACCAGGAGGCTCATCCTGAATACATCGCCTGGGCGGTACTGATCATCGGATTTGATACCTTGTCCGCCATTCCATTCGCCCGTCTCCGCCACGAAGGCCGGCCTAAGAAATATGCCGCAATCCGCATCGGGGGTATCCTGCTCAACCTGGTATTTACCGTCACCCTGCTTTATTTTTGTCAACGGTACGCCGATCATCACCCCGATGCTGCCTTTACTCACTGGTACCAGGGGCATAGCAAAGGTGGCCTGCTGTTATTGCCTTTTATCGCGCAGTCCCTGTTCACGTTCCTGTTGCTATACAAAGAGTGGAAAGATTTTCGCCTGGATATAGACCGTGATTTGCTGCGCAGGATGTGGCGTTTCGGTTCGCCAATGATCATTGTAGGCCTGGGAGGTATGATTAATGAAACGATGGACAGGATTATGCTGCTGAACCTGTACACCGGTACAGAGGCCGCAGCAAAGGAAGCGGTAGCGATCTATAATGCCAATTATAAAATTTCGATTTTCATTACCTTGTTTATCCAGGCTTTCAAAATGAGTGCGGAGCCGTTTTTCTTCAAACAGGCCGCAGAAAAAAATGCACCCGTGACCTATGCCATCGTGATGAAATGGTTTGTGGTCACGCTTTGTGTCGCCTTCCTTTTTTCGGCCTTGTTCCTGGATGTCTGGAAGTATATGAACCCCAAAACTTACTGGAGCGGACTGCCTGTAGTACCGGTCTTACTGTGTGCGAATATCTGCCTGGGTATTTACTACAATCTTGTCGTTGCCTTTAAAGTGACAGACAATATGCGTTATGCCACCTACATTACACTGATTGGGGCTGCAATCACTTTGGGGCTGAACATTACCTTTATTCCTGTCTACGGTATGATAGCCTGTGCCTGGACTACTTTGGCCTGCTATTGTACGATGATGGTGCTGGCCTATTTCTGGGGACAGAAATACTTCCCGGTTCCCTATCCTGTACGGACCATCTGTAGCTACTTGCTTGTGGTTTTGGGGCTGTTTGGTGTCCAGCAGCTAGTTCGCACTTTTTTTAGTTCTTTTTCACTGCTGAGCGGGGTGCTGCTGATGTTTGGTTTTATGTTATTCCTGTTTAAAAGTGAAAAAAATACACTGAAATCGCTTCCTTTTATCGGGAAATGGGTCGCGCGCTTATAGGGCCGGAACTTTACCCTTTCAAAGTTAAATTTCGCCACAATTTCTAACCGGAAGTTTATTTTATCTTGATAATTCGATAACTTCGGAGATCAAAAAATCATGTTTAATCCAAATTTTAATAAATGAAAAAATTCATTTGCCTGATCGCTTCAGCTTTGGCTTTGTCAACGCAGGTGGGGGCACAGTACAAGTGTGGTACGGACGATGTGTATAACAGGTTAAAAGCGGAGAATCCTGCCATTGGTGAGGTAGAACTGAAGCTGAATATGGCGATCAAAGAAGCGATAGAGGAGCGTAAGGCTGCAGTGGCTCTGGGTAAAACCACTGCGGATGGATTTGATATTCCTATTGTGATACATATTGTACACGATTATGGTACTGAATATATTTCAGACGATGCCATTTTTGACGCTGTTGCGTTTTGGAACAAAGTGTTCAGCGCCACCAATCCTGATATTTCTGAAGTGGTCACCCGCTTTAAGCCAAATATAGGCAATGCAAATATCCGCCTGCACCTGGCTACGAAAGATCCTTCCGGTAACCCAACCAAAGGTATTACCCGCCGCCAGTCCTATATGACGGTCAGGGGCGGTGATAATGCCAAAATGGATGGCTGGCCGAACAACCAGTATATCAATATCTGGATGATCAATAAATTCAGCGCAGACCATTCAGGAGCTGCTGCTTATGCTTACTATCCTTCATCAGGAGCTTCTATACCTATGTATGATGGTGTGATTGGTCTTGCTTCTTACCTGAATACTGATAAGACTTACCCGCATGAACTGGGTCACGTACTGAACCTGGCCCATACCTGGGGCAGCACCAACAATCCCGGTGTAGCCTGCGGAGATGACCTGGTAGCAGATACTCCTCCTACAATGGGACACACTTCCTGCTCCGCAGCTGACCTGGCCGATGCGACTTGCTCCTCCCCGGATATCAACAACACACAGAACATTATGGAGTATGCTTATTGCTCCCGTATGTTTACCCAAGGACAGGTAGACCGTATGCAGGCTGCACTGAGTAGCTCTGTGGCCGGCAGGAACAACCTGTATAGCCCTACTAACCTTGCTGCAACAGGTGCCCTGAGCGCGCGTCCTGATTTACCGGTTATACCGGAATTTTCTATAGAAAAAGGAGTTATGGGCTGGGGTGGTCAGACTGCAGAAAGGACTGTATTTCTTTGCCAGGGTTCTACTACGAAATTCTCTTTCAAAAACCGCAGTTATAACGATACGGTATCATCAGTAGAGTGGTCTTTCAGTAATAATCCGACTACGGTCAGTTCTTCTGAAATGCTGTCTAACGTTACCAATAGCTTTAAAGATGCCGGTTGGGTAAAAGTGACCATGACGGTAAAAGGCAACAACACTGCTACGCAGACCCTCACGCGCGATGCGGTATATGTAGCATCCAATACAGCCTATAAAGGCGGTTATGCCAACTATTTCAATTACGGTGATTTCAATGAATGGCCGATGTTCAACCATTATAACAATGGCTTTAAATGGGAATACAGCAATACCAATGGTTATCCTGATGGCTATGGTTGTATCCGTTTCCGTGGTTATGATGCCCGCACGGGTACGGAGCGCTATTCCGGCAACCCTGACGGAGACTTTGACGATATGTACACACCTGCATTTGACCTGACTACGATCGGATCGGATGTAAACCTGAACTTCTTCACCGCAGGTGCTACCACCACAAAAGTGGGAGGAAATGATTCCCTGCAGATCTTTGCCAGCACCAACTGCGGAGATACCTGGATTAGGGTCGCGTCTCTGAAATCCGCTGATCTGAACAATAACACGCGACAAGATGCGGAGTTTGCTCCTACAAATGCCGGCAACTGGAAAGCGCAGACAATTAACGTGCCTGCCGCGCAAAGGACTGACAAAACATTCTTTCGCTTCCGTTACTGGGCTGCATCCAATTCCAATAACCTGTATTTCGACAATTTTAAAATCACGCCGTGGACTACCGAAATCTCTGAAGTATCTGCAAATGCCAACGAGATCAAATTGTTCCCTAACCCCACAAGCGGTAACACAAAACTGTGTTTCACTGCAGGTACAAGCGGGGATGCTTCTTATGTAATTCGCGATGTGACGGGTAAAGTCATTGCAACACAAAACCTCAAAGTAACACCTAATACATTTGTTCAGGAAGAAATCAGCAGGAACCTGTTCCCTGCCGGCGGTGTCTACCTGATCACGCTGACACAAAGCGAACAAACACATACACAAAAACTGGTCGTTGAATAACAGCGCACAGTACAATCAGTAAAGAGGGGCAGGTGGATCAGTTCACCTGCCTTTTTTCATCACGCAAAGCAAGCAAATATGTCATATCCTTTTCAAATTAAAAGTATGGAGGCCTTCCTCGAGGCCAGTAGCAAAGCCGATCAAGATCCGGAAGCTTTCTGGGCAGATATTGCCCGGTCTTTTCGTTGGAAAAAAAGCTGGGATACCGTGCTGGAATGGAATTTTACAGAGCCAAGGATCGAATGGTTTAAAGGCGCGACCCTGAACATTACAGAAAATTGCCTTGACCGTCACCTGGATACTATCGGAGACAGAACTGCTATTATCTGGGAGCCCAATAACCCGGAAGAGCAGGCAGTGCAGCTGACCTATGCCGAATTATATGCAAAGGTGGTTGCTTTTGCCAGTGTATTGAAAAATAACGGCGTCCGTAAAGGGGACCGCGTTTGTATCTATATGGGTATGGTGCCTGAGCTTACAGTTGCCATGCTTGCCTGTGCCCGTATCGGGGCCATTCATTCCGTGATTTTTGCCGGCTTCAGTGCCCAGAGTATTGCCGACCGCATACTGGATGCTAAGGCCGTATGTGTTATTACCGCAGACGGTACATACAGGGGTAATAAGGAAATTCCGTTGAAAAGTGTGGTAGATACAGCCTTGCTACAGTGCGATACCGTGCAGCATGTTATTGTTTTGCGCCGTACGGGGGCCGCAACGCCGATGTCTGAGAGGCGCGACCTCTGGTGGCATGATGAGCTTGCAAAACAGGGAAATACCCTTGTTTGTCCGGCAGAAGAAATGGACGCAGAGGATATGCTGTTCATTCTGTACACCTCAGGCTCTACAGGAAAGCCAAAAGGAGTAGTGCATACAACTGGTGGTTATATGGTCTATGCGACCTATACCTTTGTCAACGTATTCCAGTATACCCCCGGCGATGTGTATTTCTGTACCGCCGATATCGGCTGGATTACGGGGCATAGTTATATTGTCTACGGTCCATTGTGCGCGGGGGCAACAATGCTGATGTTTGAAGGTGTTCCTACCTGGCCCGATGCCGGAAGGCTTTGGGATATCGTGGACCGGTACCAGGTCAAC
>DATJDO010000121.1:0-12666 GCA_035497375.1 Chitinophagaceae bacterium
ACGTACACTTTTTTGTTGTCTGCAGAAAGCTCAATACTGTAGGCATTACCGGTAGTGTCAATATTTTTATACCCATCCACTACGCCCGTACGGAGGTTAAAATTAAAGCCTTCAATATAACCTGCCATATTCACCATATAAAGGTTTCGATAATCCGTGCTCATTTTCATTTCTCCCATAATGTAATGTGTTCCGCTTAAGCCGGGTGTAAGAGAAACTATTGGAGATAGTGCGACCGAAGAAGACGTCAGGCGCCATGCATAGAAAACAGGCTTGTTCATGTCATGAGTGATCAGCCAGTTGCCATTACAGGAAGAGGCCAGCACCATTTTTTCACTCATATCTTTTGCCAGCAACCTGTTCTTAAAGCCAGGCACGACATCTCCCTTTCCTCCGTTCAGGGACATGTCAATCAGCGAGTAATGTAAATCACCTGTACCGCCCGGCCATTCGATCTGATCGAGCGTAAACAGAAAATACTTGCCGGGTTCTTCAGGTACAGGACTAATGGTTACACCTTGTGTAGCTGAACTTAAAGCGGCTCCGGCTATACCGTTACCATTGGGCATCACCGTATGGGTTTTATCAAATACCTTCAATCCGTTGGAATAGAACAAAAGCGCCCCGGAAGCGTCGCAGACACTGGCACAACTTTCTCTCGCCATAACCCTGGTGGAGATCAGCACAGGACTACCCGAATTAAAATCCAGGCCAAGTGTATCACTAAAGGCCCAAACATTGTTCTCTTTTTGGGCACTGGCAGGCATTGTGCTCAGTAGGATAATGAGGTAACATAACAAAGATGTTCTTTTCATAGGGATTGCTGATTAGCAAGAATAAATATACGTTGTTATTGCAATCTTAGCGATCACGCTGTATAGCATAAGTCTTTGTTTTCGGAGTAGTCCTCAGATACAGACAAATATCCTACGCTTGTTTACTTTTTTATTTTCAGCCCTGTTCTTCTTTATTGAGGTGAATTATCTTTATATTGATAAAAAATACAGCACGTTATACTATTCCATTGCACAGAGACGTTTTGTAAAAGCAATCTTTCACCACTCCCATGCTCCTTTTATGTCTTTCAACCCTCAAGCCGAAACCAGCAACATTTTCAGGATGCTTGCGGCACGGCGCAAAACAATACTGGCGATAAGCCTCTCAGCCGCTGTATTCGGACTGGCACTGGGCTTGTTCAAAACAAAGCGGTACAGTGCAGAAACGACCTTTATTCTGAAAAATCACTTGTTTGCAGACCGCACCTACCTGTACAGCAAGGACATGCGCTATATCAATTACTATGCGCCCGAAGATGACATAGAGCGCCTGATCGCGCTTACTGATGCCGACCATGTCCTGGACGAACTGATCGGCCAACTGGACCTGGTAGCGTATTATAAAACGGACACGGCAAAACCAAAAGCACTGAGAATCCTGAAAAAGAAGATCGCCAAGCAGGTGGAGATAATGCGAACACCAGAAAAGCATGCTATCCTCAGCTATGAGGACAAAAACCCGGAGATGGCCGCCCGTATTGCCAATAAGTACCTGGAACTGATCGAACTGAACCTACGGATCAACTATAACTCTGTAAGAGCCGATGTATACCGTGCCCTGCAAAACAAGATCGCAGAAGAAGATAGCGCCTTACTGCTACTCACAGATTCGCTGGCCTCCATGCGCAAATACTATGGCATCTACGACATCATCAGCCCTACGCGTGGCAATATGATCGTGAACGCTCATATACAAGACAATGGCCACCCTGAATTTGCAAAAGGCTTGGAGCTGATACAGAATGTGGAGTCCGTCAAAGACCGGGCTGTGGCAGACCGTTCAGACCATATCTCGCTGGCGAATCAGTATGCCGGCAGTGAAAAGATAGGAGACCTGTCTTTGATACAGATCGTTAAAGTGGCGCAGCCCCCACTCAAAGCATCCTCAACCGGGCCTGCACTGATCGCCTTGGTCAGCTTTGTTGCGGGCTTGATTTTTAGTGTATTGTATCTGCTGGTACAGGCTCGCATTGCTAAAAAAACCGCATGATGCTAACAGAAGATCCTGCTGTGCAGCGACGACTCCCAAAGAGACTCCCCTTCCCGGAAGGCCCTGGGTCTATGGCTGTGCCGTTCTTTCTGTTTTTTGCCGGTGTGGCCGCATTTGCTTTTACCGGATCATGGCTGTGTTTTTTACCTGCCTTTGCGGCACTATATTGCCTGCTGCTGGCCTTCGATTTCAAAAGTGCTTACTGGGTTTTACTGTGCTGCGTCCCTCTGTCTTTCCATGTCGAATTCCTGAACAATTCCTTTTCGCTGTCCTTGCCAACGGAACCCCTGATGTTGCTGTTTTACCTGCTGGCCGTCATGATCATCCTTGTGCGGAAGGAAAGCCTTCCTGCCTGGTGGCTACACAACAGCATAACAGTAGTTATCCTGTTGCAGTTTGCCTGGCTCATTGTGGCCGTTTGCTGCTCACAGGTACCGGTCTTGTCGCTCAAATTTTTACTATCAAAGTCATGGTACCTGGTTTGCTTTTTCCTGATACCAAGCTGGATCATCCGGGAAAAGAAAGACTTCAGAACAGTCTTTATCGTACTACTCCTGCCACTACTGCTGTATATGGGTATTATTCTCGTCCGGCATGCGGGTTACGGGTTCCGGTTCTATTACATTGATGCCGCTGTAGGCAGCTTGTTTTACAAACATGTGGATTACGCTTCTGTGATCTCTATGTTCTTCCCATTCGTGTTGTTTGCCGGAAGCGGGAAAAAGGGAAAAGGGCGAGTCAACTACCTGCTGCTGGTGCTTGCCCTGCTCTTCATCGTTGCCATAGGCTTATCCTATACGCGTGCAGCTATGGGAGGGTTGTTGTTTGGCTTTATTGTGGTGCTGGCTATCCGTTTCCGCCTGGCTCATTTTATTATACCCGTTTTCTACATCCTCTGCCTTTCGTTGTTGTTCTATTTTGCGAAAGGCAACCGCTTCCTGCAATACCACCCTTATTTCCAGGATACCTATATGCGGCACGAATTTGCCGATCACCTGAAAGCGACGGTAGCAGGAAAAGACATGTCGTCTGTAGAGCGGCTGTATCGCTGGATCGCGGCGTTGCGTATGTCTGCAGACAAACCGCTAACCGGATTCGGACCCCATTCTTTTTATTACTATTACAAACCCTACACCTTATCGGCATACCGCACTTATGTCAGCGAAAACTATGAGCGTTCCACCACGCACAACTATTTCCTGTACCTGATGGCAGAGCAAGGCATACCGGCTATGCTGCTGTATGCTGTATTGGTGCTGCTTGTCTTTATCAAAGCCCAGCGGGTATACCACAGGCTGAAAGACGGTTTCTACAAACTCCTGACCCTGGCTATAGCCATGTCTTTTGCGATCTTTTTTGTCAACAATCTTTTTTCAGAGTTACTGGAAACGGATAAAGTAGGCCCTATGGTGTACCTGTTGCTGGCTGCCCTGGTGATCATAGATCACAAAAGCAGGACAGAGCCGCAGCCTTCCTGAGCCGGATTACATCCACATCATCTTGTCGGCAAGAGGGGTATTACGCAGGCCTTCCTTTACCGGTGCATCGGAATAACCCAGGTACAAAGCACCCAGCACCTGGTCTTCGGGCCGTAAGTGCAGGTACGCTTTCATTTCCGGCTGCAGTACACTCCCTCCCGTACCCCAGTAGGCTGCAATGCCCAGGCTTTCGGCGCCCAGCAATAGATTCTGAACGGCGGCTGCTGTTGCGGCTACCTCTTCCAGGACAGGAATTTTGGGTAAATCTCCTCTTCTCATAACGATCAGTAACACATGCGATGCCAATGCGCCCATCTCACTGAGTTTCTGCCAGGCGTCTTCGGAAAAATCCGCCTGTGCCTTGCGTTTCATATCTGCATGGTCCTTGCAAAATGCAGCTACTTTTTCCCCGCCGAAGATGTAAAAACGCCAGGGCTCTGTGCGGCCATGCGTCGGTGCCCAGTCTGCCAGACCGATCAATTGTTCGACAACAGCATTGTCGATCTTTTTGCCGTTCATTTGCTGTGGCTTGATGGTGCGGCGGCTGGTAATAATCCGGGATAGGGTGCTGAAATCTTCTTGCATCTGCTTAAAATTTGGTGCAAGGTCAGCAAAATCCGGAAACGGCAAACATATTGTTTTACTGTAAGTCTGGTATCATGCGGGCACTCAGATCAAACGGTTGTCGGTTGCCACTTTTACGGCATTCACTTTATTATTCACTTGCAGTTTGCGGTATACATTCTCTATGTGCTTGCGTACTGTTCCTACACTGATGTACAGGTTGGTGGCCAGCTGCTCGTAGGTCAGGCCGTTCTTCAGCTGCTCCAGCAGCTCTATTTCCCTGGCCGTCAGACCAAAGTCCTCTTTGCCGGTATTTGGGCTCAGTGGGGTACGGATCAGGTTTAGGGCTTTCATCGCGATAATGGGTGACATAGCAGCGCCGCCATCCATTGTTTCCTGGATGGCCCGGTAAATGTTGTCGCCCGGCTCTTCCTTCAAAAGATAGCCGCTGGCCCCGGCCATAATAGCATCAAATATTTTTTCATCATCATCAAAAGTCGTGAGCACCAGCACTTTGATCTGGGGAAAACGCTTTTTCACTTCCTTAGTCGCTTCGATACCGTTTATTACCGGCATATCCAGATCCATCAATATAAGGTCGATCTGGTAAGCAGCAATCTCCTCTGTCAGCATTTTACCATTCAGCGCCTTGAGCCTTACATCCAGGTCCGGGAAGCGGCTCAGCTTTTCCTCTATGGCTTTCAGGGCCATCCGGTTGTCTTCTGCTATCGCGATATGAAGTGCAGGCATACTGTATCTGGTCTATAATGAGTACTATAACAAAAATACGCTCCAGGGCTTTCTGTTCTGATACGATGAACATCGTATTTTTCTACAAGCGGGCGTGCAAGGATACCATGGTCCCCTTCCCGGTTTCGGATTCAATCTCATAGGTGCCGCCAATGGCCTGCATCCGCTGCGCTATATTTTCCAGGCCAAAGCCACGGCCTTTTTGCCCACCCACATCAAAGCCACTTCCATTATCCGTAACCCGGATTGCGATCGCTTCCGTATCCGATCTGATCTGAACGGTGATTTTCTCAGCAGCGGAATACTTCAGCGCATTGTTCACAGATTCTTGTATCGCACGGAACAACTCTGTAATCAACTCAGCTTTCAGGATCGCTTCAGGATCACTTATATGCGCCTCCACATTCAGGTGCGGAACATTTTTTAAAAAGTCGCGCAGCTTTACGACAAACTCATCGATGCGAACAGAAGATTTATTGATGAGCCAGACCGTTTTCCGCAGCTCACGGATCGTTTCATTAGTGAGGTCCTTTACCTGCTGCATCTTGGTATCTGAGTCGTCCATATTGTCTACAGTGGCATTAATGAAGGTCAGGTGCGAACCGATGTTATCATGCAGCTCGCGCGATATGCGCAGGCGTTCATTCTGCAGCGCATTGCGGGCTTCTGCTTCCTGCAGCTGTAGCTGGAAAGCCGCCGCCAGCCTTAGTTTATTTTCTTTCTCTTTCCTGTTTCTGAAGATGATGTAGCCCACGATCGCCATGACAATAAAGACCAGTACTGCTGCAAAAAGGGCCAGACGCTGTATCGTTTTTTGTTTGCTCAGCACTTTGATTTGCTGCTCTTTTCGTTCGGTATCGAATTTGGTGCTGAACTCGGCAATCTGCTTTGTTCTTTCGGCATTGAAGATACTGTCTTTAAGCTTGGTCCTCTGCTCGAAGTACTGCAGTGCGAGTGCGGTATTGTTCTTTTTTTTGTACAGGATATAGAGCTGCTCATAGGTATGTTGGACCAGGTCAAGGAAGCCTACTTCTTTTGACGTTTTTTCCGCCCTCAAAGCATACTTCACCGCGCTGTCGAGCTCATTATCCTGCTGGTAAATCTCGCTGATATTGATGTTGGCAATCGCGATACCGTAGCGGTCATTTTTGAGTTCGCGTATGCTCAGGGATTGTTTTATCCGTGCGATCGCTTCTTTGAAGTTTTGCATCAGTCCATAAGTTGTCGCCAGGTTCTCCAGACTGTAAGACATACCCAAACTGTCACCGACAGCTTTGTAAAATTCATAACTCAACTGGTAACAATGCAGCGAGGAATCCAGTTTTCCGTCCCTTTCCAGGTGGATCCCGATCCTATTCAAACCGTCGGCCAGGCAGGAGGTGTCGGAAGTTCTGTCCGCAAGCTGAAGACCTTTAAGGATATTCTGATCAGATAAGGCCCTGTTACCATTCTTCGAGTAGACTCCTGCTATTTCGTAATACAAGGTGATCAGCCCCTTCCCCAGGTGGTGCTGTTCCCCTAACCGGATGCCTGTTGAATAACTTTCATGAGCCTTTTTGTAGTCGCTGCTCAGGAAGTGAAAATTGCCTTCTATTTTATATACAATCATCAGGGCATCATAATCTTTCTCTTGTTCTGCAAGTCCGCGGGCCTGGCCTATATAACGGAATAAGGAGTCGCTGTGATCCCTGTATGCAGCTTCCATTTTTGCCAGCAAGGATTTCAAAACCGGAGATGCGGCACTGCACCGTACGGATAGCAGTAACAGGAACGAAAGGCATATAAGGCCCAATAGACGACACTTCATATAGCTCAAAAATAGCAAGTAATGCCAGTTTTTCTATATTCCTGCCTCAGAATACGCAGGTTATCGTATTGTAGGTACTTCGGGCAGCCGCTACTTTTGTACCCTTACACATTTCCAAGCGGAACCTGTTGCCAGGAAATAGCCCTGCAGACAGGGTATAAAAGTTGTGAAAAACTATACAGGGCCTTGCCTTTACAACAAACAGAGAAGTGGCCGGGTCGACGGGCAACAGGGAAGCCCGGCCACTTTATTATTAAGATAATGTTGCCATACTATACACGCAGGCATAGTAGTTTTATCTTTTTGATTTACCTTACTGTATATCAGATCAACAACTACTGTTATGAGCAAAGAAAAAAAAGACCTGCTGGGCCTGTTTGACCGTTTTTCCAAAAAAGTAACCAAAGCTACGGGCAGTCCCATCGCTTTCGCCTTAGCCATCCTCATCGTTATTGTATGGGCTGTACTGGGTCCGGTGTTTGGTTTTTCAGACACCTGGCAACTGGTGATCAATACCGGCACCACCATTATCACTTTCCTGATGGTGTTCGTGATCCAGCAATCGCAAAATAAAGATACGATGGCACTGCAGCTGAAGCTGAATGAGCTCATCGCATCCAGCGAAAAGGCCAGCAACCGCCTGGTAGACATAGAGGACCTGACCGAAGCAGAGCTGGACAAGCTGAAACGCTTTTACATAGAGCTTTCCGATCTTGCCGAAGAGGAAGACGATAGTTTTACAACGCACTCTATTGATGAGGCCAAACGGAAGCATGAGCAAAAAGAGACTGAAAAAAGAAAGGAGCAGGCTGAATAAGCTGCTCCTTCTATTTTTTATTTCGATCTGTTTTCTAACTAGATACCCAACAAACCTTTTACCGGGTCTTTACCGATCAGCATCAGCTCTGGGCTTTCCAGCAATTCTTTTACTCTTACCAGGAAGCCTACAGATTCGCGGCCGTCAATGATACGGTGATCGTAGCTGAGGGCCAGGTACATCATCGGGCGCACTTCTATTTTACCATTGATAACCATAGCGCGGTCCTGGATTTTATGCATACCCAGGATGGCAGCCTGCGGGATATTGATGATGGGTGTAGACATCAGTGAACCGAAAACACCACCGTTGGTGATGGTAAAGGTACCACCGGTCATTTCTTCCATGCTTAATTTATTGTCACGGGCTTTTTTCGCCAGGTCTACCACAGCAGCTTCGATCTCTGCCATGTTTTTGCTTTCCGCATTGCGGATAACTGGCACTACCAGGCCTTTCGGCGCCGATACGGCGATAGAGATATCGCAATATTCGTGGTAAATGATCTGGTCGCCATCGATATACGCATTCACGGCAGGCCATTCCTGCAGCGCGATACAGCAGGCTTTGGTGAAGAAGGACATAAAGCCCAGGTTCACGCCATGCGTTTCTTTAAACCCATCTTTATATTTCTTGCGGATCTCCATGATGTTGGTCATGTCCACTTCATTGAAAGTGGTGAGCATGGCAGTGGTGTTTTTGGCTTCCACCAGCCTACGGGAGATCGTTTTGCGCAGGTTGCTCATTTTCTCCGGCCTGTCGGTACGGCTTAGTTGCGTAGCACCGCCTTTAATACCAGGATTATTCAGTGCTTCCAGCACATCATGCTTCAATATTTTTCCGGAAACTCCCGAACCGGAAACTTCATTTGGTTTTACTTTTTTATCGGCCATGATGGCTTGTGCCACAGGCGTTGCTTTTACATCGGAAGGCAAAGCCTCAGCTTTTGCTGCCGCAGGAGCTGCTGTTTTTGCAGCGGCTTTCGGTTCTTCTTTTGCCGGAGCGGGGGCTGCCGCACCTTCGGGGCGGGCTGCGGTCTCGTCTATTTTACAGGCAATGTCACCGATATTGATGGTTTCGCCTTCTTTAGCTACAATATGTAAGATACCGGCTTGCTCGGCATTCAATTCGAAAGTCGCTTTTTCCGACTCCATTTCACAGAGCAACTCATCGCGCTCTACCCAGCTTCCGTCGGCTTTCAGCCACTGTACTAAAGTTACTTCACTTATAGACTCGCCTACGGTAGGCACTTTTATTTCAATCATGGTAAGAAAACCTGTGTTTTTGCGCTGAAAAAACTTATTTTTTGAGGCTACGAAATTAGGAAACCAAAAAGGAAAGGCAAAATTTAATAAATATTCTATTTTTTACTCACTTAATTCGAGCCAACGCATTTCCTTTTCTTCCATCAGGCTGGTAATTTCAACCGCCCGCCTGCTCAATACCTGCAACTCTTCATAAGGCATGGCACTACCCATTTTCGCCGCTATCTCTTCTTTTTCTTTTTCCAGTGCAGGCATTTCTTTTTCCAACTGCTCCAGCTCTTTCTGTTCTTTAAAGGATAATTTCTTTTTTGCTTTCGGTTCCGCTGCTGCCGCTGCCTGTTGCACGGGAGGCACCTCCTGGGTAGAGAGCTGGGTTCCTTTAACGGCATCATTGCGCTCCCTGGTTTTTTCCCAGATACGGTAATCGCTGTAGTTGCCGGGGAAGTCGGTAATGACGCCCTGACCTTCAAATACAAAGAGATGGTCTACGAGGCGGTCCATAAAATAGCGGTCGTGCGACACAATGAGCAGGCATCCGGCAAAATCGCTGAGGAAACGCTCCAATACGCCCAGTGTTGGCAGGTCCAGGTCATTTGTCGGTTCGTCGAGAATCAGGAAATTGGGATTGCGAAACAATACAGCCAGCAATTGCAGGCGCTTCTTTTCCCCCCCGCTCAGTTTGGACAGATAGGTATATTGTTGCTCGGGCGTAAACAGGAAGAGTTCCAGGAATTGCGCGGCACTCAGCGATCCACCCTTGGCCATCGGAAAATTCTCTGCAATATTCTTCACATACTCGATCACCCGCATATCTTCTTTGATCTCCAGGCCCTGTTGTGAGAAATTACCGAATACAATCGTATCCCCGATATTGACCTTGCCGCTATCCGGCTCCTTCAGCCCTTGCAGGATCTGCAGGAAGGTAGATTTTCCCGCACCGTTTTTGCCGATAATACCCAGGCGCTCCCCTTTGCTGAAAGTATAGTCAAAGCCTTTAAGGATCACTTTATCGCCAAAAGCCTGGTACACTTTCTTCAGCTCGGCAATCTTACCGCCCAAGCGGTTCATCTTCATTTGCAGGCTTACTTTGTTATCTTCTATCCGTTGTTTGGCTTTGGCCTCTACTTCATAGAAGTTATCCTGCCTGCTTTTAGACTTTGTCGTACGCGCTTTGGGTTGTTTGCGCATCCATTCAAGTTCCTTACGGAAAAGATTTTTTGCTTTATCGATACTGGCCTGCTCGCTGTCTAAACGGGCAGCTTTCTGCTCCATATAGGTTTCGTAGTCACCTTTATAAAAAGTGATCGTACTGCCGTCAATCTCCCATATATTGTTGCTGACGGCATCCAGGAAGTAACGGTCATGGGTTACCAACAGTAACGTGATCTTTTCCTGGTTCAGGTAATGTTCCAGCCATTCCACCATTTCCACATCCAGGTGGTTGGTCGGCTCATCCATGATCAGCAGCACATGTTTGTGTTCAAAACCGATATCGATCAGCGTCTGTGCCAGGGCCACCCGCTTCCGCTGTCCCCCGGACAGGTTTTTTACTTCCTGGTTCAGGTGGTGGATGTTGAGCTTGCCCAATATCTGTTTCACTTTGCTGTCAAAGTCCCAGGCATTCAGCTCATCCATCTTTATAAGCGCTTCAGACAGCAGGGTACCATCATCATCCGGTGTTTCCAGTGCCAGTTCATAGTCGCGTATGGCTTTGACAACCGGATGGTCCGCATGGAATATATTATCAAGTATCGACAATTGTTCATTAAACCGGGGTTCCTGTTCGAATAGGGCTACCGTAACATCTTTGTGGATCCAGACCTTGCCGGTGTCCGCCACATCCTGCCCGGACAGAATTTTCAGGAGCGTTGATTTACCACTTCCGTTTTTGGCGATGATGGCTATTTTGTCGCCTTCATTGATGTGAAATGTAATATTGCTGAACAGGGGTTTGATACCAAAAGATTTGGTCAGATTCTCTACACTAACGTAATGCATAGCCGCAAAGGTAGCGGCATAAAATGACAATGCTTTTTCCATAAACAATAATGACGATATATTTCTTTAATTTTGACGACTTAAGGATAAGGATATGAGACGTTACTGTTTACTGCTGCTGACGCTGGCCCTGTGTAGTACCGCATGCCGCAAGAAAGATTTGCCGGCCCCGGCATCGCCATCTGTAACGGAACCGCCGAAAGACAGTACACAGCCCCAGGACAGTTCAGGCCTATACGGCAATGTCCTGATCAAATGGAACCATGTTGCCGGCTCGCAAACCCTGGTGGCAGACGGAAAAACAATGTATACCGCGCCGGACGGGAACCAGTATTCGGTAAATAGCCTGGCCTACTATATTTCCAATATCGTTTTCATAGATGAAAAAGGCAAGCGGTATAAAGTATCCAACAGTTACAGATTGATTACAATACAGAATGGCCCTTCGATGCAAACCGGCATAGACAATATTCCTGCAGCAAAGTACACCGCCATCGAACTCCTGATCGGCGTAGACAGCCTGAGAAATGTAAGCGGGGTGCAACTGGGTGCGCTGGATCCTGCACACGGTATGTTCTGGAGCTGGAGCACCGGGTATATTATGGCCAAGCTGGAAGGCAGCTCTCCGCAGTCGACAGCGCTCGGCAAAACAATTTCCTATCATATCGCCGGCTTTAAGGGCGAGTATAATGTACTGCAGACCATCCGCATTGAATTGCCTCAGCAGGCGGATATCCGGGAAAAAGTGAGCTGTACCATCTCTTTACAGACAGATGTAAACACCTGGTTTGCTGCACCCAATTTTCCGGGGTTCCCGACCTTGCCCTCCATAGGCTCAGAAGGTCAGGATGCCTTCAAAGTATCGCAGAATTACCGCAAAATGATCACTGCGACCCAAGTAGAAAACCTCTAAGATCATCTTCTGAATGAATCAAAACAGAATTACCCAATTACTGGGCATAGAATACCCTATTATACAGGCAGGCATGATCTGGGCCAGCGGCTGGCGTCTGGCAGCAGCTGTTTCCAACGCAGGTGGACTGGGACTGATCGGAGCAGGTAGCATGTATCCCGAAGTGCTGCGCGAACACATTACTAAATGTAAAGCGGCAACAAGCAAACCTTTTGGTGTCAACGTACCTTTATTGTACCCGGACATTGAACAGATCATGCAGATCATCATAGAAGAAAAGGTACCGATTGTCTTCACCTCTGCCGGAAATCCCAAAACATGGACCGGCAAACTGAAAGAACAAGGCATCAAAGTAGTCCACGTAGTGTCCAGTGCCAAATTTGCACTCAAGTGCCAGGATGCCGGATGTGACGCAGTGGTTGCCGAAGGCTTTGAAGCGGGCGGACACAATGGCCGGGAAGAAACGACAACGATGTGCCTGATCCCCTTGGTCAAAAGAAGCATACAGATACCCCTTATTGCAGCCGGTGGCATCTATGATGCCCGCACAATGTTGGCAGCGATGGTGTTGGGCGCAGATGCTGTACAGATCGGCAGCCGCTTCGTGGCCAGCCCCGAAGCCTCATCGCACATCAACTTCAAAAATGCCGTTGTCAGCGCCAAAGAAGGGGACACCTTATTGAGCATCAAAAAACTGACGCCCGTACGCTTGCTGGCCAACCCCTTTGCACAACAGATACAAAACGCAGAAATGCAGGGCGCCGCTGCAGAAGAGCTGACAGCACTGCTGGGTCGCGGACGTGCTAAAAAGGGCATGCTGGAGGGAGACCTTACAGAAGGGGAGCTGGAGATCGGCCAGGTCAGCGCGCTGATCGACGGCATCGTACCTGCCGGAGCTATTGTCGCCGGTATTATGTCTGAATTTACCTCCTTACTACAGAACCCCCTGGGCCTGCAGAACCAATAAATTATATTTCGCAGATGAATCTGAAACAATTTAAGCGCAGACCTCAGGCAGAGCGGGACGGCCT
>DATJDO010000122.1:0-6453 GCA_035497375.1 Chitinophagaceae bacterium
CCGCTTCTGTCATGATCTGGATCATGACATTCCATTTGGGGAAGTCGCCGCGATCAATGGCATCGACCAGGTCACGCTGGGCAAAATCCGGGTCTTCTCCTTTCATCTTTACCGCTTCATCATTGGTAAAGTTTTTGATACCCTGTGCGGTCTTAAAATGAAACTTGACATACATCCTTTCATTCTGTGCATTCAGCAGGCTAAAGGTATGGCTGCCGAAACCATGCATGTGCCTGTAGCCATAAGGTGTTCCACGGTCGCTCATCAGGAACATCACCTGGTGCAGGCTCTCTGGGTTCAGGCTCCAGAAGTCCCACATCATAGTCGGGCTCTTGGTATGTGTGCGGGGGTCGCGTTTTTGGGTATGGATAAAGTCCGGGAATTTTTTCGGGTCTTTGATAAAAAAGATCGGTGTATTGTTTCCCACCAGGTCCCAGTTGCCGTCTTCAGTATAGAACTTTACGGCAAAACCCCGCGGGTCGCGTTCCGTGTCTGCACTCCCCATCTCTCCGCCTACAGTAGAAAAGCGCAGGAATACCCTGGTTTGCTTTCCGATTGTATCAAACACTTTTGCGCGCGTGTATTGTGTTACATCGTGGGTAACAGTAAAGGTTCCGTAGGCTCCTGTACCTTTGGCATGTACCACCCGCTCAGGGATGCGTTCGCGGTTAAAGTGTGCGAGCTTTTCGTGCAGGATAAAATCCTGGAGCAACAGAGGGCCCCGTTGTCCTACACTCATGGTATCCTCATGATGTACATAAGGAATACCGGTTGTTGTCGTCAATTTTTTAGCATTGTCCATAATACCTGGTTTTGATGTTGTAACAAAAGTATCCGCGTATTGTATCTTAAAAAACATTCTGTTCTGATGCCGCTATAAACTTAATTGATGACCGACAAAAAAAGCCCTCTCAGTGGAGGGCTTAGGCAAATGATGTGTTGACTGGTATTAGTTAGCGATTCTTACATCAACCGCATTTAAACCCTTTTTACCATCCTGGACTTCATAAGACACCCTGTCGTTTTCACGGATCTTATCAATAAGACCAGTAGCGTGTACAAAGACATCCTGTGTGCCATCATCTGGCGTAATGAAACCAAAGCCTTTGGTTTCATTGAAAAATTTTACTTTACCTTGTTGCATTGTGTTTAAGAATAAATATACCTTACGAAGGTAATGTTAATAATCTGTTTTTGCAAATAAATCACTTTGTTTTTTTTCCTATACAGGGCGATAAAAAACGACCCGTTTCCAGCGAAGAAACGGGTCGTTTTTGTTACAGACAAGTGTTTAACGGACGATCAGTTTATTGACTGATTTCTGTCCATCGGCGATCACACTGATAAAGTAAACGCCTGATCCCTGACCTGTGAGGTTGATATTTTTTACAAAAGCATTGCTGATGTTCGAATAGGATTCGCTGAACACTTCCTGCCCGGTCATATTAGTCACGATCACTTTTGCATCCGTGATAGACTGTGCAGCGTTAAACGATACCGTGAACTGTCCGTTGTTCGGGTTTGGATAAATCTGCAGGTTGTCTACATTAGTCACATCACCGATGCTGGTTGTTTTGCGACGGAAGATCACCAGGTAATCTTCAATTTCTCCGGAGGTAAATTCGTCACAACCGATATCATTCGGATTACCGGCACCCATATCGTTATTCAGGACAATACGCATACCTGTTTCCACATCAGGGATTACCTTATTCGGAATAGTAATCGTACCATGCGGGAAGTAATCGGCCGCTGAAGTGTTGGCTGTCCATATCAGCTCAGATGCTCCGTCGTAACTCAGGTTATGGTTGAAGTCCATGAACACGGAAATCTTGGCATCGGCATGGTTAGCACCCTTCAATGTATGGTATACTGAAATAGGATAACTGTCCAAAGAGGTCAGCTCTATAGCAGGCAGATGCGTATTATCTGTGCGCATGCGTATAGATTCCGGGTTTTTCAGGTGAGGGCCACCTGTGTTCATCGTAAATTTACCCAGGCTCACCGTAGTGATATCCGAAGAATCTGCTCCCGACCCGTTTCCGTCAGCAAGGCTGTAGCAATAACATTTATACGGTTTCTTCAGTTTAATGTATACCTTATTAGAGTAAATGGTATCCTTCGTGTATTCACAAACCATGCGCAGGCGGTAGTAGGTAGACTGACGTACTACGGGTTTGATGATATCTACGAATTTAGTAGCTGGTACATTAGCCCAGATCACGTTATCCAGCGAATATTCCCACTCCCAGTGCATACCGGACATATTGCGGGCATGGGTAGTATCGCCCACAGTAGTGGTATAACCATCACAGATAGACGTATCTTCTATAAAGGCCTTACCGGCGCTCAGTGGACCGGCGCAGCGCGGATCTACGATATTGAGCAGGTAGTCTTCTGTTTCTCCCTCATCATATGCTCCGCACGGAGGAACGTCAGAAGAGATCGTTGCGCCTTTCTTCATGACCACACGCATACCTACTTTATCCAGAACCGCCGTAGACGGAACGAGGAAGGTCGTCGTAAAGCTGGTCGTAGTACCGCTGATCACGCTGAACGCAGCCAGTTCTGAAGAAGCTGCATACAAGCCGTCCTTATTATAATCAATGTATATGGCCACACCCGAGGACGGGAAGGCAAAAGTATCCCGGGCAAGCCCCATCACCTGTATGGTATAAGTACTGTCCCTATTGATCTCTGCCAGGCGGGAAAGCCCCGTATATAACGTGTAGGGACGGAATGGCTCTTTGCTCAGTAAGCCGGGAGTACCCTTACCTTTCACGTTATCGATCATGGTATCCTTACCTGCCGTAATCAGCTTCACATTGCCGATGTTCACCATATTCAGGATATCATCCTTTTGCGATGCAGAATAACAGTAACAGTTGTTGGGATCTTTGATCAGGGTAATGCGCTTCACAGGAGTCGTATCCTCTTTGTTAGAGCTGTCGCAGATCACGATCACACGAATAAAAGTATCGATGCTGCCGCAAATGCCGGGGAAAGTAAGCGTTTTATCATCTGGGAGTGCGGATGCCACATCTGTCCAGGGTCCGCTTGCCGCAGCTGCGGTCTGCCATTTGTAACGGATACCGAAGTTCAGGAACGGATAAGGTGTGGCACCGGCCAGGCGTACAACAAAAGGAGCACAGGCACAAACGCTATCCGGCTGACTAATGTAACCGGCTTCGGGCTTACCACAGCAGGGTTGGTAAAACTGCAATACCTCCCCATCGTTGGGCAGCTCTGCAATACCGGGACCAAAAGTACCCGTCCTGTTTATGGCAGGAGAGCTTATAGTAGGCTCCATCTGGAAATAATCATAACCAGCACCCGTACAAGCATCCGGAGGGAAAGGAGCTGAGGTAGGCGGTTTGGTAATGCCCATACCGACCTGGTAGGGTATCGTGAAGGCTACAGGTGTTGGCCCTGTAGAGGCTTCTCTTTTATAGCAGTATTCTACGAGGTTGCTTCCTTCATAGAGCTTCAACTGGAAAGTGATACCGTAATAAGCAGTAGCTGAGGCATCTGTATTCAGGCGCCAGTTTTTCCACTCCATGGTAAATACCTTCGTACCACTGGGCAGGGTTTCCGTATTGTAGGTAGCGGTACCTGCGGCACCGGATACAGTACTGCCATAAAACACCCACATACCGGGGAAGATATCTTTGGTCACAGGGCTGGCACGGCAACCGGTCACGCCGCTGCCGAATTTAATCCAGCCTGCAGAAGACACTTGCAGGGACGTGTAATTGGCTGCGGTTGGCGATCCGCAAGCCCCAAAGCGGAAGGTAAAGCCGATTGGGATACCGGTTTTGCTACCGCAGCTCGACTCAATATCCGTCACCCGGGTACCGGTAACCAGATACTCAAAGGTCCTGGTAGGTACTGCCAGGCGGGTCATGCAACCCAGGGGCTGCGCCTGTGCGCTTACAGTGGATAATACCAGCAGCAAAAGCAGCAGGGCGCTTGTTTTCAGATAGGTAAAGGTTTTTTTCATAACAATCAGGATTTTGATTGAACAATTGGTGCTTACTCTTTGATAGGATTTTCAGCATCACTCCTTTAAGCGTCGCAGTGCCTGTTATAGTTTTCATAAAACAGGCATTGGAGCAGCAAGATAAAATTATTTATCGAATATACAAATTATTATTTGCGCTATTGGTGAAAACAAAGCGGCCGGAGAAATTTCTCCGGCCGGTTCATACATTATACAGCAACCTTATTTGAGTTGCACACTGCCGGTACCGATTTTGTAACCGCCATTATAGAAGCTGATGTTGTAATCTCCTTTTTTGTAATTGCTATCTTGTTTCCAATCTACACTTACGTTGGTCATTTTCTGACCTTTTTCAATATTCACCCTTTTCACGATCGTGTAATTCAGAGCGTTGCCGTCTGCATCAGTGGTGACACCGGATCCATAGGCAGCGTTGCTGAGCAGTTTGCCTTCGATACCCTGTATCACGACAAAGATTTCCTGCATGCCGCTTTCAGCGACACGGTTTTCATCGATATCGAACACTACACGCAGGATGTCTGTTTTCCGCGCTTTGGATGTTTCTACCTCTTTTTCTCCATTCCTTTTCAGGTTGATCGGCTCCATGCGGATGTTGGAAATGTGCAACACAGACCCCAGGCGTTTCAGGTTGGAAGCTTCGGTCGTTACCGAGTCATTTGTCTTGGTCAGCCTTTCATTGTTGCCGGTCAGTTCGGTATTGGCTGTTTCGAGTTCAGCAATCCTTTCTTCGTATGTTTTTACTTTGCCGCGTAAGGTGCCGATCAGCGCCTGCGCTTTTTTGAGATCAGCTACGGTAGCATCTTTCTTCGTCAGCAGGGACTTGATCTCGCTTTTGAGTTTTCCCAGCTCTCCGTCTTTATCCTTTACCATCTGGTCGAGTTCGGCATTTTTGCCGGTCAGGTCGTCGAGACGGGCGAGGGCTGCGTCATACTGGCCCTGAAGGGTGTCTTTCGCAGCATTGAGGTCTGAGTTTTCAGTGATCAGAAAAGTATTCTGCTCCGCCACTTTATTATTATTAAACAGCAGGTAGGCGTTGCCTGCCAGGGAAAGAACGAGCAGAACGATCAGCAGTTTGTTTGTACTTTTATTGCGGGCCGGTTGTGCTGGTTGTGGATTCGGGTTCGTGTTTGTGGTCTGATTGACTTCCTGGTTCATAATTATTTGTTTTTGGTACGTGTGCTGCAAATGTAAAATTCATTCTATGACAAACGAACAACTCAAGAGCATCCTTTTCATCGATATCGAAACAGTTAGTATACAAGCGAAACTGGAAGACCTGTCCGGGGATATGCAGGAACTGTGGGCAAAGAAGGCCAGGACCATACGGGTAGACAATATAGAAGATGCAGACCCGGCAAGGCTTTTCGAGGATCGTGGCGGTATTTTTTCTGAATTTTCGAAGGTAGTTTGCATTGGTGTCGGCTACCTGGTACAAGGCGAAAATGGCTGGGATTTGAGGCTAAAAACGTTATGTGAAAATGAGGAAAAAGTATTGTTAAATCAATTTATAGACTTGCTTGCGCGCTTTGGCGCAGCTCATAAAGAGATGCGGTTTTGCGGGCACAACATCAAGGAGTTCGACTTGCCTTTCCTGTGCCGGAGGATGATTATCAACGGCATGTCCTTACCCGTTCCTTTACAATTGCACAATAAAAAACCCTGGGAGATCCTGCATATTGATACCTTGGAGCTCTGGAAATTCGGTGACTATAAAAATTTTACTTCTCTCGCTTTGCTTGCCGCTGTATTGGGCATACCTTCGCCGAAGGAGGATATCGATGGCAGTATGGTTGGCCGCGTATTCTGGCAGGACCAGGACTATGCGCGGATCGCTACTTACTGCGCCCGGGATGTGTTGACGACAGCAAAGGTTTTCCTGCGCCTTGGCACACAGCACGATATCCAGATCAATCCTGTTTACACCTGACGACAATGGCGGATTTTAAACAAATCGTTGATTCGATAAAGAATAAGCAGCTGGCCCCGGTCTATGTACTGGACGGCGAAGAACCCTACTACCTGGACAAACTGATGGACCTCTTTGAGCACAATGTGCTGTCACTCTCAGAGAAGGAGTTTAATCTTACCGTATTGTATGGCCGCGATACGCGCTGGCCGGACGTGGTGAATGCCTGCCGCCGTTTCCCGATGTTTGCCGAGCGGCAACTGGTATTGCTGAAAGATGCCGCCGCTATGCCGGAGTTCGGCGAGCTGGCCGGTTATTTTGAAAAACCCTCGCCTACCACCATTTTCGTTGTAGAGTACCGCAACAAGAAACTGGACGGGAAAACAAAGCTGGCCAAATACATTAAGGATCATACCGTTTATTTCAACTCAGAGAAGGTAAAAGAAGAGGCAATGCCAGCCTGGATCAAACGTTTCGGCGTAGAACTAGGCTTCGAAGTGCATGACCGGGAAGCCGATATGCTGAC
>DATJDO010000123.1:0-1933 GCA_035497375.1 Chitinophagaceae bacterium
TCTTTGAGTTGCTGCCGGTAAGAGATATTGCCATAGTAGGTCTGGCTGTGGATACCGAAGCCCAGCAAACGGTCTGCAGAATCCGGGGCAGGAACAGTACTGGTAGCACGGAAAGCAGAGCTGTTGAACATCACCTTTACCAGGCCGTCTTTGTTGGGTTTCCAGGCGTATTTAGCCGAAGCATTCAGTCCTTCCGGTACTTTGGAATATGTTACATTGGCCGTCGCCAACTTGTAGAAAGGTGCCAGGTTGTTATAGGACAAACTGATCTCTCCGCCACTGTTTTTCCACAATTTGCTGCCGGATGCATACACCCCCGCCATATTCAGGCCCAGGTTCACCGTACTTTTTTCCGGCAAGTCCAGTGTATTCAGTTCCAGTACGGAAGACAAAGCCTGGCCATAACGCGCACCGTACCCGCCACTGCTGAAGCTGACGCCTTTGAACTGGAAGGGCGAAAAGCGGCTGCGGGTGGCCACACCGGGCGCTCCGCTGAAGAACGCATTCTGTACCACCATCTCGTCTATGATTACGGCAGCCTCGCTGGCATCACCTCCGCGTACAAACAGGCCGGTTTGTGTGCCCTGCTGCTGGGTACCGGGCAGTGTCTGTATCGCTTTCACCACGTCAGCATTTGCCCCGGCGGTGGTGACGATATCCATTGTCGTCAGCAAGGCTTTATTTTTATCATTGGAGGCCTCAAATGCGCCTGCTGCAATGACGACTTCATTCAGTTTATTAAAAGCGGTCTTCATAGAGATGGTGATATCCCTTATATCGCCTGCTATGTTCAGGGGCATATGGAAATCAAGCTGCCCGGCTTCGGTGGCCACCAGTACCTGAGCCCCTTTCTCTTCAGTAGTGAATTCAAAGAAACCGGAACTATCTGTAGTACCGCCATCGATCGTATTGTCCAGGGATATACTGGCGCCGCGTACAGGAAGGCCCTTGTCATTCTTCACCCGACCACTGATGACGGATTGAGCACTGGCGGCAATGGTGGTACACAATAAAAATGCGAGTAGTTTTATTTTCATATTTTTTTAACCCGATTGGAGGGCAAAAATAGTATCTTAGCCACCGTGCAAAAAAGCAGCTTTCGGTAAAACACCTGAAAATATCGGTAAACGTTGCTTCTGGTATTTACCGGCCTGTATTACCCTTCATCTCACCTACAATCTACTATTATGCCTATTGCTATCCGCCCTGCTGTCCAGACTGATCTTGCCGCTATTGTCCGTATCTATAATGAGGCCGTACTGAAAAAAGGATTGACCGCCGACCTGGAGCTGGTCACGGAAGAAAGCCGGCAGGACTGGTTTGCCGAGCATACCCGGGAGCGCTACCCTATACTGGTGGCTACAGACGAGGACAAAGTGGTGGGCTGGATCTCCCTGAGCCCTTACCGCAAAGGGCGCAAGGCCCTGGATGCTACAGCAGAAGTGAGCCTGTACATTACCGATGGGCAGATCGGCAGGGGTGTAGGCAGCGATATGATGCAAAGTATCATTGCCCTGGCGGGTGCGCTGGGCTACCATAACATGATCGCCATCCTTATCGGCACTAATGAGCGCAGCATCGGCCTGTTCCGCAAATATGGCTTTGAACTCTGGGGTACTATGCCCGGCATTATAGAAATAGACGGCGGACAATACAATCATTGCTTTTACGGAAAGAAGCTAAACTACAGGTAAGCAGGTCCTGATTTGGCATATCTTTAGCAGGCCTTTGCGCGGCTTCCGTATATCTTGCCGCCCGGTAATCGCCACACATATGAACGAACACCAATTGTATGATGCTATCATTATAGGCGGCAGCTTTGCCGGCCTGTCTGCGGCCTTGGCCTTGGGCCGCGCCCGTCGTGCAGTGCTGATTATTGACAGCGGCAATCCCTGCAACCGGCAGAGCCCACATGCGCACAACCTGTTGATGC
>DATJDO010000124.1:0-2333 GCA_035497375.1 Chitinophagaceae bacterium
GGATACAGTGAGCAACTTTGCCTTGATACCATCTGCATTTTCCAAGGTAATACTGCCCAACACATATACGGCAATGATACCAGCTCCTTTATTACAGATACCCATAATGCTGATGCGCTGGGCAGCACTTTCGATTGGCCCCAGTACGGTAGCATAAGGATTGGAAGCCGTCTGCAACAAGGTAAGGCCGGTACTGATTACAAACAGACCTGTAAGAAACAGGTTGAAGCTCCTGGCCTGCGCTGCAGGAATAAACAGCAAGGCTCCGGCTGCCATGACCACCAGGCCCAGCGACATGCCTTTTTTAAAACCCGTTTTGCTCAGCACCATAGAAGAGGGAATACCCATAATGAAATAAGGCGCAAAAAAAGCTGATGTAACTAGATAAGACTGTGTATCGCTGAGTTCACAGGCAATTTTCAGGTAAGGGATCAGCTGGCTGTTGCTCCAGGTGATAAAACCGAATACAAAAAAAAGACATGCGATGACAATAAGCGCAGGAATGTATTGCCTGCTGTTGTTTGGGGCCATAAAGAAAATATAAGGCCAAAGTAAAACAATTCCACAAAACCCATGAGGAAAACCGCTAAGGTTTTTAGAACATTCCGCAAAACACCTCGGGAAAACCTTATAGATTTGAAATAACACCCGGAATACCCTTCCGCTCCCGGGAGGGGCGGATAGATAAAGTCGCCGGAAAAGATAATAAAGGGGTGGGTTAGGAAATCCAGGCTGGCAAATTATACGGCACCTGCAATTAACTGGTCTAATTCACCGCATCGCGGAAGTCGCGCCGGCGGGTGAGCTTCAGGTCCTGCAGCACCTGTGCTTTTACATTCAGTTGAAAATTGAAAGACTTCCGGTAGCCAAAGGGAATAAAACCCAGGCTCATTTCCCAGCAGTGCAGGTCGCGGTACACCCGCACATCCGTATAGGTGATTTCTTTCTGCACAAAGTTGTACCCGGTATTGATGCCCAGTTTCCAGCGGGGCGTAAAGTTGAAGTCGCCGCCCAGGGTCAGGTTTTTGTTCACGATTGAAGTATCCGATTTGGAATAGGCAGAGGGTCGCCTTTCCAACAACAGGGAATAGCCTATGTTCAGTGTCCAGGGAAGATTAAAATCAACATAATTGCTGTAGCCATTGTTGCGCATCAGGCTTTTGAAGTCCTCGCTGTTGGTTGCTTCGTTATTGATCTTTTCTTTCGGTTTAGAGTGCAGGGAAGTACTGAAGCCCAGTTGTGCTGTCGTAAGGCGGGCCAGACCATTACCACTGGCCAGGGTGGTACGCGGGGTACGCCGCATCGCAACGTAATCGTACTGATAAGGGTCAAAATTCATGCTGGCATTGATGTTCAGCAGGTTGGCGATATTGGTACTGGCCGTAAATACATAGTTCGCCCACTGGAAAGAATCGGCCGCCAGGTTGTATGAAGTATTAAAATCAAGGCGGTCCAGCAAGACAACATTCTTGAAGCCCGTGGCTGTATCCTTATTGCTGCGCACCTTCATCTGCAGGTTATTGTTCAGTCCGAAAGAGACAGAACCATTGCGCCCCGGTACGGAAGGATAACCGACAATAGACCATTCGTACGGAGAGAGGGTACTCAGGCGCTGGGAGCTATCCAGGCGCGTCTCATAAGCATAATTGAACGGTGACTTGGCAAAATCGGGGCGGTAGTTAAACCCTACTGATGGACGCAGCGTATGGCGGAATCCGCGAATCACTCCCCGCTTAAACAGCTTCATACCATAGATTTGGGTGTTCAGCGTAAGGCCGGTATTGAAATCGCGCGACGCAAAAAAACTACGATCGATCAGCGTATCCAGCTTCTGTGTTGCATCATTGAATTCCTTCCTCGTCTTTACCAGGTTCCAGTATTCGTTATAACTGGCGTTCACAGACAGGGTGATAAAGCGCAGCACATTATAGTTGGCCGAAATGGGGATAGAATGGCGCATTCCATTCCTGAAATCATTGAATTGCAAACGGCTGATATCAAATGCCGTATCATAAAACATGATCTGGTTCAGGGCATTCACTGTATAGCCGACGGTGATCTTTTCATACCAGCGGGCTGCCCCTACAGGGTTCCGGCGCTGGAAAGGGTTTTGTGCATTCACAAAGAAGGTGATGTCCGGCAGGGTAACAAACACCTCTTTGGTTGTTGTGTTTTGGTTGTGGGTAGCACTGGCCGTGATGGAATAGGGCTTGCCGGTCCAGTTTTTGGCAAAAGTGATATTGGAGCGAAACTGGTTCTGTGTAATCTGGTTGGCATTGTAGCTGTTCAGTGACAGGAAGTTGCCTGTCTGCACGTTCACATTGGCATTAAAA
>DATJDO010000125.1:0-4725 GCA_035497375.1 Chitinophagaceae bacterium
TGTCATTAAATTATTGTTAATGGGACGTTCTGCCTGCTTTGGCAAATGTCCTGTTTATACAATTGAAGTTTTTGAAACGGGCACACTTCGTTATACAGGGAAATCTTTTGTAGACTATGAAGGTGTGTATGAAAAAAATATGGGTAAGGAACAGGCAGCACAATTCATCAGAGAATTCAGCGCTTTGCGTCCGGATACACTAAAATACATTTATGAAAAGCTCATTCCAGACCTGCCCGGCGTATATTATTTCATTACTTACCCGGATAGTGTTCAAAAAGTCTTGAATGCCGATTCGGGGCCAGAGTTCATGAAAGAGTGGGCTAAAAAATTTGACGCCATCGGTAATGCCGACAATACTTGGAACAAGATCAACACTACAGAAAAGAAATAATCAACAAATGAAGAGCAACAAGAAATTGTTGCTCTTTTTTTGCTTTTCAGGATGCAGAGATTATCTTTAAGGCCAGTTCAACAAAAAACTTAAACATTTCTTTTATGTCAGCATCTAAACTTTGTATTGATTGGGGCAACAGTTTTGTAAAAATCGCCCTTTTTGACCAAAACGATAAAATTACCGAGAGGTATGTTTTAAATGCCGACGAAGTAATTGATCAGCTGCATAAAGAAATTGTACCTCGCCGCATTTTTTCCGGAGCGATTCTGAGTTCTGTGACCAACCAACATCAGGAATTGCTCTCGGCACTGAAGGAAATAACACCTAACGTAGTGGTTTTGGACAACAAAACCCAACTACCCATATTGAATGCCTACAGCTCCAGTGAAACCCTGGGTGCAGATCGTATTGCTCTGGCCTGTGCAGCGCATGCAGCTTTTCCCGACAAAAATAACCTGATCGTTTCAGTAGGCACTTGTATTACCTACAACTTCATAGGCAAAAACCGCACCTTCAGGGGAGGCGCTATTAGCCCTGGTGTTCAAATGCGCTTGGATGCCATGCATCATTTTACGGCCAAACTGCCTGTTGTAAAAGCAGATGGAGATCAGATGCTTATCGGATATGATACGGAAACGGGTATGCGCAGTGGCGCCATTTATGGTACTATCGCAGAAATTGACGGGATTATCAACATGTATGAAACACAATACCCTGACTTTAACGCAATCTTAACCGGAGGGGGTGCCCCTGTCTTTGCGGGCAAATTGAAAAGTAAGATATTTGCAGACCCTGAAATTTTGCTGAAGGGGCTCAATCAAATCCTGAAACATAATGTCCCTCAAACCCGTTAAGGTTTTATTGTTTACCGGTTTGTCGCTTAGCGGCTATACCGTTCTTGCCCAAAATATAGATCGCCCGTTCGAAAACAATCCCTATTCAAGATATGGCTTGGGAGAAGAACAAAATGCTATTAATCCTGCTCTTAAAGCAATGGGTAGCATTACAGCTGCATACCAGGATCCATATACCGTAAACACCGACAACCCGGCTTCTTATGCGCACATCAAGCATTTCACCTATGAAGCCGGTGGTGAAGGAAGGATAAGGACTATTCTGTCAGCAAACGAAAAATATAAAACCGGGAATGCAGCAGTTTCTTATCTGAACCTGGCTATCCCTATGGGTAAATATGCTGGTATGCTGGTAGGTTTTCGTCCGCAAACCAAAGTGGGATATTATCTATACGATAACAGTCAGACCACATTAATCGGCCCTTCTTCTCTGAGCTATACCGGTGATGGTAGCACCAATTACTTCTTTATAGGAGGAGCCGGCACCTACAAAGGGTTTAGCCTTGGTGCCAATGTAGGTTATATATTCGGCTCTATTCAACAATCAAGCTGGCTTAAGACGTTGAGTACAGATAAGAGTCTCAGTAATTCAGAATTTACACGCTTCAGTACCGTCGGCGGCATGTATTATAAGCTGGGGGCCACATATGAAACCAGCCTGGGCAAAGACTTTATTCTTCGTGTGGGAGCGCAGGCCAACCTGCAACAGGATATACAATCAGACCTCACCGAATTTTGGGTTTCCCACCCTTTTTACGCCAGTGATACAACGGGTTCAGATACGGCGTTGTATCGTAAAGGGGTTAAAGAAAAAATTACACTCCCTTCCTCCTATACAGGAGGTATCCAGCTTGCCAAAAGCGATAAATGGATGATTGGCGTTAATTACAAAACTACTGATTGGTCAAAATTCAACAATCAAAACATCCCTGATTCAGTCGGTTCTTCTGCTTACAAACTCAGCATAGGCGGAGAAGTTACCCCCAACTCCCTGAACCTGTACAAATACTTTCAGCGCGTCACCTACAGGGCTGGTTTTTACTATGGTCAGGACTTTGTGCAGATCAATGGTAAACAAGCTAGTTATTATGCCCTTACCTTTGGATTGAGCCTTCCGATCCGCAGAAGTACAGACCGAATTCACACAGCATTTGAAATCGGAAAAATGGGAGATAAAAGCCCGGGAAATATACAGCAAAACTTTATCCGCTTCTCTCTTGGCCTTTCGCTCAGCGACAAATCATGGTTTGTGAAACGAAAATATGAATAAGATTATATCATACCAACAACCACATTTTAAGATTGCCCGGAACCTGCTTTCGGGCATTTTGTTTTGTTCACTGTTGGTACACGCATCTTGTCACAATACCACAGAAGAGATCAATAACATTACCGGAGTAAACAAAGCCTACCAACTGGATAAGGCCACAGATGTCGTGATTTATTACAGCGATAAAGCCAAAGTAAAGGCCGTATTGTATGCCAAAGAGTTTATTCGTAACGAAAACGCCAAACCAGCTTATACAGATATAAAGAAAAGTCTGAAAGTTGAGTTTCTCGATGACAGCGGCCATATCGAAAGTACCCTCACCTCCCGCTCAGCCCGGATATACGAAGACAACAACAACGTGATCGTAAGAGAAAATGTACATGTAGTCAACCAAAAAGGCGAACAGCTGGATACAGAAGAACTGGTATGGAACCAAAAACTGGACAAATTCTACACCAATAAAAAAATTAAGATCACTACCCCACCCAACCAGGTATTGTATGGAGACGGCCTTGAAGCCAATGCCGATTTTTCCTGGTACAAAAGCAACAACCTGAAAGGCGAAATTGCCGTAGAAGGGAAGGAACTGCCCCAATAAAACCTGAGAATGATGTAAATAATTACATCACCTGTATAAGAGTACACTGCCTGTGTTCAAGCATATTTGCAGCAACAGAATCCTCCTATGCAGCCAGTTCCCGATATCAACATCAGCAAACGCCATTTCAAAGCAGCCGTCAACAATCCTGCAAAAGCAGCAAAAGCCGTCAGTCTCATCTATGTCAGCAACAGTGAACCTGGCTACACACGTCACCGTCGTGGCAAAAGCTTTTACTATAAAGACGGAAATAAAAAAGTCAGCAATCCGGAAATAATTGAAAGGATCCGGAAACTCGTCATTCCACCGGCCTGGGAAAATGTTTGGATTTGTAAAAAAGAAAATGGCCACCTGCAGGTCACCGGCACCGACAAGCTGGGACGAAAACAATACAGGTATCATGCCAACTGGAGCGCCATACGCAACCAAACCAAATTTTATCGCCTTTATGAATTCGGAACACAATTGCCCAGGATCAGGGAGCAATTGTCCGAAAAGCTTTCCATGAGCGGGTATCCGAAAGAAAAAATACTGGCAGCCATTGTGAGCCTGCTCGAGCAAACCAATATCCGCATCGGCAATACGCTGTACGAAAAACTGTACGGCTCATTTGGGCTTACCACCATGAAAAACCGGCATGTAGCGGTAGAGGGCAGTAAAATATCCTTTTCCTTTAGAGGTAAAAAAGGGATACAGCATGACATCAGACTCACCAGCCGGAAGTTGGCAACTATTGTAAAAGCGTGCAAAGAGATACCCGGTAAAGAATTGTTTGAATACATCGATGAAGAAGGTGTCGTGCATAAAGTAGATTCCGGCATGGTAAACGAATTTATCCGCAATCTTTCGGGAGCCGAATTTAGTGCCAAAGATTTCCGCACCTGGGCCGGCAGCGTATATGCCTTATCTGCATTCAGTGAGACAGAGGATATAAAAGATGATGCAGAGCGGAAGCGTAGGATACCTGCCGTATTTGATGCTGTTGCCGGGCACCTGGGAAACACACGGACGGTCTGCAAAAAGTATTATGTACATCCGGCTATTGTCTCCTTGTATGAAGAAAACAAGCTGAATAAATACTTCCCTGATACAGAACCCATCAAGGAACAACACGGCCTGAATCTATACGAACAGGCCCTGATGGCCATACTGTCCGGGCAACAATAAAAAACCGTCCTTGTTGGGGGACGGCTTTTACGTTGTTACGGATGTTGCTGCATAGCCTGTATGGCATTGCGGTGCGCAAGCTTCCGTTTATAATGATACCACCATTCGGGGAACAACCTGATCAGCGTGTTGTTGAAACCTCGGAGTGCAAACAGGTGATACAATCCATTCAGCTTGGGCAATATACCTTCCGGTACTGCACGGAGACTCATCGCAAAACCACTATCCATGTATTGCATATGATGCCAGTAACCTGAAGGCATAAATAAGGTCTCGCCATGTGCTAATATCGTATGGTAGGCTTGGGCGTAATTCAATGCCGGAAACTTTTCTGTATCCAGTTGCTCGTGCCAGTCTACACAAGAGGCAGCACTTTCTACAGTCCCAGGCATACGATAAATTATTTTAGACTGATCGTTGGGGAGCAGCAATACACGTT
>DATJDO010000126.1:0-4861 GCA_035497375.1 Chitinophagaceae bacterium
CCGTGGGGAGATGAAACTGCAGTCCGCAGACATGGCAGATCAACCCTTGCTCGATCCTAATTACCTGGGTGATGAAGCAGATCTGCATGCGATGTATGAAGCGGTAATGCTGTGCCGTAGAATGGGTTATACCACTGCCATGAAAGACTGGATGAAGGAGGAAGTCTATCCCGGTAAAGATGCAGGCAAAGAAGAAATTGTCGATTACATCCGTAAGTCCTGCGGTACCTACCACCATATGGTGGGCACCTGTAAAATGGGCATCGACGCGATGGCGGTCGTAGACCCGCGATTAAAAGTGCACGGACTTGAAGGGCTGAGGGTGGCCGATGCCTCCATTATGCCGGCAGTCGTCTCCGGAAACACCAATGCCCCAAGCATCATGATCGGCGAAAAAGCAGCCGATATGATCAAAGCAGATTACTAGTATCTTTACTTTAGGCAACGAGCTGCCCGCTACCCGGGCAGTTCGTTGGCGTAAAGCGTAATACAGAAACAACGAGGACCATGAGTTATTTTAATAGAGAGATAGAGACGCTTCCGCTCGAAAAATTGCGCAAGCTGCAAAATGAGCGCCTGCAGCAGCAAATCCAGGCTGTTTATGCCAAAGTTCCTTTTTATAAACAACAGCTGGACGAGCGCGGACTGAAGCCTTCTGATATAAAGACTGTCAGCGATCTGCACAAATTACCTTTTACTAAGAAAGCGGCGCTAAGAGACAATTATCCGTTCGGCCTATTTACGGTACCGGTACAGGACACTGTGCGCCTGCATTGCTCCAGTGGAACGACAGGAAAGCCTATTGTCGTCGGCTATACCAAGAACGATATTGACCTGTTCTCTGAAGTGATTGCCCGCTCACTGGTCGCCGCCGGTTGTCAGAAAGGTATGAAGCTTCAGAATGCTTACGGATATGGACTTTTCACCGGAGGCTTAGGTTTGCATTACGGAGCTGAAAAATTAGAGATGACGGTGATTCCTATCTCTGGCGGTAATACGGAAAAGCAGATCATGTTGCTCCAGGATTTTCAAAGCGAAGCTATTTGCTGCACACCTTCCTATGCTTTGACTATCGCAGAGTACATGCAGAAAACAGGTGTCGATCTGAAGTCCCTAAATCTGAAATATGCCATCCTGGGCGCGGAGCCCTGGACAGAGAGCATCCGTGCAGAAGTGGAAGCTAAACTAGGCGTTACGGCTACCAATATTTACGGACTCTCGGAGATCATCGGCCCCGGCGTATCGCAGGAAGACTTTGAAGAGCGGGGGACCGGCAGTTACGTGTGGGAAGATCATTTCTTTCCCGAGATTGTGGACAAGGATACCGGAGAACCGGTGCCGGAGGGCACGAACGGTGTGCTGGTGTTTACAACGCTGACGAAAGAGGCTATGCCGATGATCCGCTACTGGACCAACGATATCACCAGTATTTATTATGACAAAAGTGCCAAACGTACGCATGTGAAGATGGGACAAATTCTCGGGCGTTCCGATGATATGCTCATCATTCGCGGTGTGAACCTGTTTCATACGCAGGTGGAAGCGGTACTGGAACATTTTCCTGAATTCAGTGCAAATTACCAGCTGCTGATTAGTCGTGAAGGGGCTATGGATGAGGTAGCGGTAAGCATCGAAATAGACAGCGATCTTTTTGAGGGTATTAAAAAAGAAACTTCAGGCGATGATGAAGCTATTCTGGCGCACGATAAAATACAGGAAGCCCATAACCGCTTCAGCAAAAGAATAAAAAGCGATATCGGTTTATCCATGAAGATTAATATCGTTTGCCCGGGAACCATTCCAAGGAGTGAAGGCGGAAAACTGAACCGTATTGTAGACCTGAGAAATAAATAAAATGAGCCCTGAAGAAGTATTGGAAATTATGACCGCGCGTGACCATTTTACAAGATGGCTTGGGCTGGAAGTGGATAAAATCGACACCGGTTATTGCAGGCTGCACTACAGTGTAAAAAGAGATATGCTGAATGGCTTTGAAAATATACATGGCGGTGTTCTGTTCTCTGCTTCAGATTCTGCATTTGCGTTTGCCTGTAATTCACACGGTATTATAACCGTCGCACTGGATGTGTCCATCACGTTTACAAGACCTGCAAAGGAAGGCGATATACTCTATGTGGAGGCCAGGGAAGTACACCTCGGTAATAAAACCGGCCTGTACGATATCCGCACGGTCAATGCGGATGGTCAGCTGGTTTGTCTCTTTAAAGGTACCGCTTACAGAACAGGTAAGGAAGTGATCTGATTCGCTTTAGACCGGCGTGTAGCTTATTCCTGGTCTTGTTTTCTGCTGTATCAGCACATGCTTCATGGATGTTGCTTTGAAAAAAAAGTTTACCCCGTTTTACGATCAGGCAATATCCGGCCATAGATGTACAGCAAAAGAAAAGGCTCCGTGCGGAGCCTTTTCTTTTTTGAAAAAATCTTTACAAGAAAGGGTGAAAAATCTAAGCAGGTGCTAATCAATAGTCAATTGTAAGTAGGGCCTGTATTGGGCATATTGGTTTTGCGAAGACGTTGCAGGTGTACCTGTCCAGGGGTCATTGTCTGATAAAAAATAAGCGGCCTGGTACTCCTTTTTATCGCTGAAGCTTACGGCAAAGTTTGGAAAGCCGGATACTATTTTACTACCGTTCTTCCGTACGATCAGTATGGAAATATTTTTAGTACCTGAATACAGAAAAGGGGAAGAAAGTGTCAGGCCTATCCAGCCCTTGGATAGGATAGTAGGAACAACCCCGGAAAATACCTCTGTGTAGCCGCTCATGCTGGCTGTTTTACTGATACCGGTGTCGGATTCTTTCAGATAAATATGAACTGAATCGATACCTGTGATGGCAGAGTCTCCCGAGCATTTGAAGAAAGAAATACTACTGATCATACCGCTATCATTGATCTCGGATGCCCTGACAACAAACTCTGCAGAAGCATACTTGTATTTGCCGTTCATGCCGGAGTAATTGGCAGAACTGGACGAATGCTGGCCCAGGATGACTGGTCTGGCAAAAAGTGCTTGTCCGAGAAGGATTTGGGCCAGGCAGAGCAGGTAAAAGAGTGAGGAGATTCTCATATAATTACGGTTTTAGTGATGTAAAAATAGATGAGTGTTTTGTCAAATGCAAATTCACTCCCGAGACCGGACAGTGTCATATTTTTGAAATAAATTATTTAATAGATCTAAATGGGTCTAAAAATACCGTTCATAAAAAAAAGCGACCGTTTATGAGATTTATTTTTATTTCTGACGCATGTTCTAAATATTTGTTAAGAAGTTTTTACCGGAACTTTTGAAACTAAATCACCAAGAAAACCATGCGAAAATTAGCTTTACTGTTGCTAAATTTTCTTTCTATCACCGAATTATCGGCTATAAGTGTATTGTGTAATTTTAGTTTTTGTAGTAACGAAATTGCCGGTAACAAAAAATATCAATTTACACAGCGGCTGGTTAATGAAAACGGCATGGATACCATGGTGCCGGTACACCTGAAAAGCTTTTTCTATTCATTCACGAGGGGGAGTATCGCCCTTTTCAATATTGTATTCAAAAAAATAAACATTCAAAAAGGGGCACATTACATCGATCCGTCCTTTTTTAAAGGCCGGTACAAAATGTATGACGTTTTTTTTGAACTCATCGGGAAATCCGGTAAGGTGCCGGCAGGTCAGTACAAAACAAGTGGAGTGCTTACTGCTCCTCCGGAATGGGGGCAGGTGATACCTGCCGGAACTGATGAGCAATATGCCGGCAGTTCTTTGCCCTATGGTTCCGGTTTGCGCGATAAAAGGAACCCTGCAGCTGCGATCGGCAAGATGGCACAGCAAAAAATGAAAGGCAGCATTGATAGCAGTATTCGGGCCAATACCCGGGATCAGCAATCTGTTATCGATCAGAATGATACGGAATTCTTGCTCAGTACAAGTTAAATACATTAGCAATGGAACAGACCATACAAAAAAAATTACATGCAGGCCGCCCATGCCGGCTGCTGCTGTTACTGCTCAGCCTGATGGTATCGCTCCAGGTCTGTGCGCAGCAGAACCAGGTGGAAGCCGACCTGTCCCTTATCGATGGCATCGAGCTCACGCCCGACAACATCTTCAACTTCCGTATCCGGAACAGTGGCAGCCAGGCACGCCAGGTGGAGGTATCCGGTAGGGTGTACTACCGTCGTTCCAACCTGTCTTTTACCTACAAGTTTCACTCCACCGTGCAGCCGGGGATGAACAGCATCAGCCGCAGCCTGATCCCAAACCCCCAGTGGAGCTTTTCGGAGCCGGGTTTGCGGGACTTATTCCTGAACTACAGCAAACTGCCGCAGGGTACTTACGAATACTGCGTGACGGTGACGACCACGGGCGCGGGTGCAGAATCGGCAGAATCCGGCAACAGTGCCTGCGTGTACCAGACTGTAGAAGACCTGTTCCTCATCAACCTGGTAACCCCGGAAAACGATGCTAAGATCTACGAATACAATCCCATGCTGGCCTGGGTAGTGAACTATCCCTTCGCTTCGGAGCTGACCTATAAACTCCGTGTAGCAGAGCTGAAGCAGGGTCAGAACCCGCAGAATGCCATCACCCGTAACAACCCGGTGTACCGCGACGACCACGTGATGAGCACAGGGACAATCTACCCGGTCACGGCGCGCCCACTGCAGAAATGGCAGCCTTATGTATGGACAGTTGATGCGTACTACAAAGGGATACTGCTGGGTGGTGCTGAAGTGTGGAAATTCACCATCATCGACGACAGCGAGTTAGTCGCCATGCCGGTGGAACAATCGTATACCCATATTAATATAGAGAGCGGGAGAACAGAACTGTTTGCAGCCGGTATGCT
>DATJDO010000127.1:0-2061 GCA_035497375.1 Chitinophagaceae bacterium
GAAAGTTTCCTGGCCGAAAAAATAAAGGACATTGCAGACGGTTTACCAGCCCATATCCGCCTGGCTTACCTGCCATCACCCTATTCTGTAAAGCTGCGCCTAACGGCACTGGGCAAAGAACAGGCGGCACTGGAAGTGGAAACAGAGCATTATCGTGACGAGATCGCACAAAGGATTAGCGAACATATAGTGAGCTTCGAAGACCTGCCACTGGAGGCCATCCTGGCTCGACTACTAACCGAAAAAAAGCTCAGTATCGGACTGGCGGAAAGCTGTACAGGCGGACATATTGCACACAAGCTCACGCAGGTGTCCGGTTCTTCACAATTTTTCAAAGGCAGCATTGTCTGCTATGCTACCGAGATCAAAATAAAAGTGCTGGGTATCGACGCCGGGCTGATTGAGGCGCAGGGTGTGGTGAGTGAGACCACTGCCAGGGCTATGGCGGAAGCCGCCCGCAACACACTGAATACAGATATAGGCCTGGGCATTACCGGTATCCTGAGTGCAGGCATTTACGAAGACCCTTCACCGTCCGGCACTTTGTTCATTGCCTTATCGGATGGGAAGCAAACGCTATGCAAAAAGTACCGTTTGCATTACGACCGCATCCAGAACAAGGAAACAGCCACGCAGATCGCTTTGTACCTGGCCTGGAAATTTGTACATACCGGCCATTTTCAGCCCTAAAATATTATTTACGTTAATTGTGACGATCTTTGATGTTTATTCATCATATTCCCCTACATTTGCTTCATTATTAATTTTTTTATTTTATTTAAAATGCAAGAAGGTACAGTAAAATTCTTCAATGAAACCAAAGGTTTCGGCTTCATTAAACCTGCCGATGGCAGCCAGGACATCTTCGTTCACGTTTCAGGTCTGTTTGATGAGATCCGTGAAAACGACAGGGTTTCCTTCGAAGTACAAAATGGTAAAAAAGGTTTAAATGCAGTTAACGTAAAAGTTATCTAATCTTACACTATAACATTTGGAAAGCAGGCTAAGGCCTGCTTTTTTTTTTGCCCGTCGCAAAGGATCGGGGTTGCCATATATGACCGGGAACTGACTTATTGTTCTCTTTATTTATTACCAAAATTGATGATGTTGACTTAAATTTGCCCATTCTTAATATCAACGACGTATCCTACCCTTATGAAGTTTTCCCGCAGTATTGGCCTGGGCCTGTGTATCGCAGCCCTGAGCCTTCAAGCTACAGCACAAAATGATCTTTCCGTGCAGGTGGCGAAACAACTCAGCGTACAACAAGCAAAAACCTACCCTTTATTCTCTCTTTCCGGCAACAGGTCGGCGGCCATTGATCAGGACATTAAAAATGTCACTTACCTGAGCCTGGACCGTACACAGCTTAGCAAACTGACTGCTGACAATGAAGGTCTGCTTTCTTTTTCTTTGCCGTTGCAGAACGGGACAGAGATTGGTTTCCAGCTGATGCGCTACGATTTCCGTACAAAAGATTACCGCACTGTGGTGAAAACAGCAAGCGGTTACACAACAGTAGCGAACCCCGATGGGGATTTCTATCGCGGGGCAATCAGCGGCGTGCAGCAGTCTATGGCGGCATTCTCTTTCTATGAAGACGAGATCGGTGCGGTGTTCAGCGACGAAACCAAGGGCAATTACAACCTGGTGCTGAACAAGGAAAACCCAGGTACCCACAACGAAAATTATATCCTGTACCGCGAAGACGATATCGTGGACAAAAGTAAAAGAGGGCATTGCGGTATAACGGATGACATTGCGGCAATAGGCGGATCTACCCCTGATGCCGGCCCCAGCGATAAAGGTATCTATGAAACAAACTGTAAAACCGTCCGTATCTCTGTATTTGCCGACTACCTGCTGTACCAGCGTTGCACCAGCAGCGTGGTGAAATCGGTACAATACATGAACACCCTGTTCAACGTGATCTCGGCCCTGTATGCCAACGACCGCCTGTTCCTGAATCTCTCTGAAACCATTGTCGCCACGGTAAGCGAGGGTTATACCTATTCAAGTTCGGATGAAGTGCTGATGCGCTTCGGCAACCTGGTGCAGGGC
>DATJDO010000128.1:0-7009 GCA_035497375.1 Chitinophagaceae bacterium
CCATGCAAGCCAAGGTCAGGTGCTTCTACAGAGACAAAAACGGGCCTGTATGGGTAGGGTATGAAGATGGGGTGATCGGGTGCATCGAAAATGATAGTATCCGTACCGCGCAGGTGATCAGGGAGAATATATGCAGTATCAGCGGAGCTGGTGCCGGTCATTTGGCATTGTTGTCAGTAGGTGGGTTGTATACATATGATGTGCCGTCAGGAGCTGTGCATGCCCGGCCAAAGTACAGGGATGTCGGGATATATGACATTGACAAAAGTAAATTCCCTACTGTTGCTATGGGGCCTTACGGATTTTATACACTTGATAGCCGGGGCATACAAAGACGCGGAAAGGTCAGTGTTCCTCAAAAAAACCGGAGTCTTGCTTATGCTAAAGTTGCGTGCTCCGGAAATGGGTGTTTTTATTATACAGACGGGTTTGCTATATACAAATACGATAGCCTGAACCAGGTGATCGAAAGCTACGCCATCAGCGATAATATCACCTTTAATGAAAATAATATCATCAACGTGTTTTTAGAGGACCGCTTTGGTGTTTTATGGTTGGGTACGGCATCAGGATTGTACAAAATAGATCAGAAAAAGAGGCAGTTTCAAAAATACTCCATCAATAATAAAGCCGGTTACCTGACGCACAACTATGTACGGGCAGTGTATGCCGACAGTAAGAACAACGCCTGGGTGGGGTTCAGGTCCGGTAAACTCAATCAGTTGCGCAGGGGTGCAGAAGAAAAATTTGTATACACGAAATCGTATCCGATGAAATGGGAGGGGAATGCAGCGCTCTTCAACAATTACTCTATCAATACCATTTTCGAAACAAAGGAAGGCCGCATACTCACCGGTGGGGAGATAGGGATTGCCATCGTGCAGGGGGAGCTGCTGGTTCCTTTTTTACCACGACAATTCCTGAAGGAGGTTACATTGGTGTGGTCATTGTATGAAGACAAAGACGGTAATATATGGGCGGGGACAAACGGCAGGGGATTATTTATCTATGACAGGCGAAACAAGAAATTGCATCACTATGTACATCATGGTACGGATACCGGTTCAATACCCGACGATAAAGTCTGGAAAATAGTGGAAGACAGCCGGGGCCGCATCTGGTTGGGTACGGATAAAGGTTTGGTTCAGGCTGAAACCGGAGAGGGCTTCTCTGGTCTGTCATTCCGGCGATTCCGTTTGCCGGGAGCAGCGTCCCCGAATGTATGGAGCATTACAGAAGACAATAAACACAACCTGTGGATCGGCACTACCGGCAGCGGCATCTATCGAATGGACCTGGCATCAATGGAAGTACAGCATATTGAAAAGATCAGGGCCAAGGTGATATCGGCTATTGTTATTGATAAAGCACACAATGCCTGGATCAGTACGATAGGTGGACTGTATCAATACAACACAGAGCAGGATACCGTTCATTATTATTCAGAAGACGACGGATTGCTGAGCAATGATTTTAACTTTAATGCCGCAGCAATAACAGACTCCGGAAAGATATTCCTGGGTGCCAAAACAGGCCTCGTGTTTTTTGACCCGCAGGAAATAACCAGGCGAGAAGCCACTAATGCCAAAGTGATGCTCACTGCCCTGCTCATCAACGGAAAAGAGGCAACAAAAAGCCTTTACGGCAATAGCACCCTTGTGTTGCCCTATAATGAGAACAACCTTTCTATAGATTTTGCCTTGCTGGACTATTCTACCGCCAGGCCGTTGAAGTATCGCTACCGTTTGGAAAACTATAACAGCGACTGGACCTATTTGCCGGACCGCCAAAACCGGGCTTTTTACAATAAGATACCTCCTGGAACATATCACTTTATCGTACAGGGCAGTACCGATGGTGTTACCTGGCATGGCCAGGAGAAGGATCTGGGCATCGTCATCAAACCTGCATTCTGGCAGATGCCTGTTTTCCGGATCTCTATCATTGCCCTGCTCACTGTAGGGATCATTATCATCATACGATTGCGGTTTGTCCGGGCTATCCGGGCAGAAAGGGCACAGGCAAAAATTGAAAAACAGATCGCCGAACTGGAGCTGAAAGCGCTGCAGGCGCAAATGAATCCGCATTTCATATTCAATACGATGAACTCGATCCAGCATTTTATTCTCCATCACAATGAAGTGGAGGCCAATGACTACCTCTCCCGCTTTGCCCGGTTAATGAGACTGGTGCTGGAGTCATCTAAAAACAAGTATGTCTCCCTGAAAGCAGAGCTGGAATCGCTGGCACTTTATTTGTCTCTGGAGCAATTGCGCTTTGAAGACCAGTTTGACTATGAAATTGATATTGCTGACGGAATAGAGCCGGACCAGGTGATGATCCCATCCTTACTCATACAGCCCTTTGTGGAAAATGCAATCAAGCACGGATTGGCCAGGAAACCTTCCGGGGGATTGTTGCGCCTTACCTTTGACAGGAACTGCGGTAAGCCCAAGTGTATCAGGGTACTCATAGATGATAATGGTATTGGAAGGGCAAATGCTACTCAGGTGGGCGGTCACATTTCAAGGGGCATACAGCTTATTGAGGACCGGGTGAAAACCTACAATTTTATCGAAAACAGGGAAATCAGCATCGTCTTTGTCGATAAAGAAGAGCCTGAAGAAGGTACAATAGTGAAAATTGAAATACCTTTAAGCTGATGAATAAAAGCGTAAACAATGCTGAAATGCGTTATTGTTGATGACGAGCGGAAAAGCTGCAAGACCCTTTCTACCTTAATTGAACGGTACACCGAAGGCATTACAGTCTGCGCGGAGGCCGCAAGCGTGGCCGAAGGTGTGAGGGTAATCAATGAGGTAAAGCCTCAGCTGGTATTCCTGGATATTTCAATGCCGGACGGTACGGGTTTCGATTTGCTGGATGGTATAGAAGACAAAAAATTCGAACTGATTTTCACAACAGCCTACAGCGAATATGCCGTCAGGGCTATAAAAATGCAGGCTGCAGACTATTTGCTGAAACCCATAGATATTGCAGAGCTGCAACAGGCAGTCGCCAATGTAAAAAAAAGCTATGCCAAAACGGTCTCCGGTAGTGAACATCCGCAGCTGGTGCATTCCGGCTTGTATCAGGATAAAATTGCAATACCGGTCAACGGAGGACTGGAGTTTTTGCAGCATACAGATATTATCCACCTCACTGCAAAAGGCAGCTATACCAGTATCTTTTGTAAGCAGAACAGGACGATCCTGAGTTCCCATTCGCTGAAAGAACATGAGGAAATACTACCTCCCGGTTGTTTCTTCCGCACCCACCATTCCCATATCATCAACCTGCTCCATATAAAACACTTTCACAGGGGCGACGGAGGGTATATCATTATGACCGACAATACGGAAATTGCCCTGTCGCGGAGAAAAAGGAAAGATTTTCTGGCATTGTTCCTGGCCTCATAAGCTTGTACGGCAGATTTTCTGCTATAGCCGGCATCATGTCCATAGCATTGCCGGAAACAGATGCCTGTGTGTCTTTCGCCCAGGCAGAATGTGTCTCTCCCGAAAGAGTAATAGAGTAGTCGCGTACCCCGCATCCCAGGCTTGAAGAGAATAGGAGATATTATATTGTTTTGAGGTATTATTTTTTTTAGAAAATAACCCAACCCATGCTGTTAATTCCACGTCATGGTAGGAGAAGGCCTGATCTTTTGAAAACAGAACAGGTTCCTGTGACCTTAAAAAAACAAACACATGAAACGAATTATCCTTTCCCTGGCTGTCCTGAGCGGGTGTTTTGCAGGCGCTGCTGCCCAGTCAAAAACCGTTTCGAACGCGAACGAGGAAGCCGTAAAAAACTATGACGGTACTGCAGGCCATTTTGAGTATGCGCTCAACAGCAGAGAACGCGTAAATGTCAATTTCGCCCTTACGCCCAGAACCCCTGTGCAGTCGGCCCGCTTTGCGCTTCGCACACCAGACCCGATGCCGTTTTCTGCTACTATAGTAGACGCTTCGGGTAAAATCGTATACCGCTGGAAGCCGGAACAAACAACATACTTCTACAATGCAGACTGGAATCTGGACGCATTGAAAAGCGGTAGCTACACCGTGAAAATATTCCTGGAAAACGACCCTAAAAGCATTCACGAATTTCAATTTTCAAAAGGCTAATCCAATCAATCAAACGTCATGAAAAAGTTATATTTTATACTGTGCGGAATGGCTTTGCTTTCGGTGAAAACCAGCCTGGCACAAATGGTCCCCCCGGATTGTTTTATCAAAGGTGATTTCGTAGAGGTGGGTATATCCAGTACCGGTGCATTCGGTGCCTGCAATGCCCCCCTGGGCTATCATCCTAACGTGTTAACATTTCCCGGAGACCTGGGTTTTGTATCCGATCCGGACCAGGATGGCTGGCTCGTCAGTGCTCCGGGTAAGTCTGCTTACATGGGCGACTATTTTGTACCCGGTTCCCCCTATGAAGCCTGGGACATAGAATATGCCGGAACCAAGCGCTCCGCAAGCAACTGTCCCACTGGTGCGGCCTTGCCCGGCGCGGGAACCTTCGGCCACGTATCCTACACCGCATCGGCCACAGAGCAGCGGAATGTATGGTCCGGTACTGTCGGGCCTCTGTCCATTACCCAGACTACTGTGGTGAAAAAGAATAAATTGTACTTTGTTATGTATGTTGACATTGTCAACACCAGTACAGCTACAGTGAATGGCGTGTATTACCAACGTGCCGTGGATCCCGATAATGAACAACCCTGGACCACCGACTTTACGACAATCAACAAGGTGGTCTTCCAACCGAATGCTATTTCTAAAAACTGTCTTGTCACCGCAAACGGACAGGTGTACAGCAACTCTTACCTCGGCCTCGGTACCAAAGACTGCCGGGCTAAATGTTATATCCTGAACGGCGGACTGTCTACAAACGCCCAGCTGAGCCAGCTCTATGCCGGTACCGGCGCCGCAGCCGGAAACCGTTATAACATCGGTGCTACATTGACCGCTGACGTGGGCTATGGCCTGGTGTTCAACCTGGGTAGCCTGGCTCCCGGTCAAAGGACCTCATTGGCTTATACCTATATCCTGAAACAGTCTGACCTGGATTCCGCCCTGGGCGAAACAGCACCTAAATTCGAATCGGATGGTGTGCCTTATGCCCCGTATACCACTTTCCGTGTTTGTCCCGGTAAAACGGTAAAACTGAAACTGGTCAATGGCGGCCAGTACAAATGGATCTGGACCGCTGCAGACACCCCGAATCTTATGACAGCCATTGGTTCTTCCACACTGGTACCCAAAGGAGGTACTGTGCCCACTGTTACCGGTTCAAAAACTTTCCCCGGAGGAGCTGTATATGGCGACTCGGTAGAAGTGACGGTGAAAGGCCCTAAAACTTATGTGGCTACCGGTTATTCGGATTGTGATACGCAATACATGACTTTCTATGTAGACACGATCAGTTTCTCTACTCCTCCGTCAGTAATCTCTCCTGTGCGTTACTGTGAAGGGGAAACAGCCGCTGCGCTTACCGCAGGAGCAGCTACTGGCGCTATCCTGCATTGGTATGATAAGGCAGGTACTCGTCTTCCTGCCGCACCGACTCCAACGACCACCATGTCTGCCGGAGCCGGAGATTACGATACGACCAGTTACTTTGTGTCACAGGAAAATGCCGCAGGGTGCGAAACCCCGAAAGCAAAAATAGATGTAATCATCACCCGCAAACCGGCTCCTCCGGTGGTGAAAAACCTGGTGTATTGCCAGGGCGATACCACCAAGATGCTGGATGCTCCGGGAACGAACAACAAATGGTATGATGCGGCTACTGCCGGTAGCAAATACCCAAGTCCGCCTTACCCGTCCAGTGCGACACCTACAGTACTGAGCTTCTGGGTATCCCAGACCGTGAACGGTTGTGAGAGCGACAGGGCACAGATCGATGTAGAGATCAGTGCGATTACGGCAGAATTTACTACCAATAAAGATTCCCTTTGCGGTGCGGAAGTGCTGGCTGTGTTCAACAATTCCAAATCTACTTCTACTCCGGATACCTATACTTCCCTGTGGTCGTTTGGTGATGGCGGAACCCGCACGGACAAAGATGCCTCACATTTCTATGCCGATGCCCGCGGTACCTATACCGTTACGCTGGATGTAGAGAACGTGCATGGTTGTAAAGACAGGGCCACCAAAGTGATTGAAGTGTTTAAAGTGCCTGTAATGAGTCTTTCCGGCAGTGCCGACAAGATCTGCCAGGGCGATGCGGTCGACTTCACAGGAACAGCTACACCGGGCTACAGCAGCCTGACCTGGGACTTCGGCGACAGTGATCCGGCTTACAACAGCCTGGAAGTGCGCCACGCCTTCACCAAAGCCGGTACTTTCAATGTACGCCTGATCGGAGCTTATCCGGCCTGTCCTGAGACCTTCGCCAGCGTACCGGTAGACGTAGTGGCTATCCCGAATGTCAACCTGGGTAACGATACAGGTATCTGTCCCGGCAATGCACCTTTGACGCTGTACAATATCACCGGTGCCGCAGTAGACAAATACATGTGGAGCACCGGCGATACGACGCCAACTATCCAGGTCAGGAATGCCGGAGAATACTCTGTACGGGTACAAAACTGGCAGTGTTCCGCCTCAGACAGCATTACCGTTCGCAAAGCCTGCTACCTGAACGTTCCGAATGCCTTTACCCCTGGTTCAGGCAATGATTACACCAGCTACTTCATGCCGCGCGACCTGATGTCTCAATCAGTAGTGACTTTCAGCATGCAGATCTATGACCGCTGGGGTCAGCTGATCTTCGAAACGGACAAAGTGAACGGCCGTGGCTGGGATGGTAAGAATAAAGGTGCAGACGTGCCGATGGGAGTGTATGTGTATGTGATCCGCGTATCCTTTACCAATGGTGTCAGCGAAAGCTACGATGGTAATGTGACCGTGCTGCGCTAGCGTTTTTTTGAATAAAATACAAATACATAAAGCGGGGCGATCTGAACAGGTCGCCCCGCTTATGCTTTATACTGCTG
>DATJDO010000129.1:0-2793 GCA_035497375.1 Chitinophagaceae bacterium
GGCTACGAGCTATACTTTTCAGATGGATTACTATTGGATGATGGGGGACAATCGCCACGATTCTGCGGATTCCAGGTATTTCGGATTTGTACCGGAAGACCACGTTGTCGGCAAAGCCTCCTTTGTATGGCTGAGCTATGAAGGCAGTCTGTTCAAACTGCGCTGGAAACGCTTATTGCGCAGCGTCAGCTCACTGAGTCATTAAGATCTCAAACCTATAGGATTTAAAAAACCTTACAGGTTTATATGAAATAGCTTTCTTCACGTACGGCGTGCCCCAAAATTATTTTTGGGGCACGCTTTTTTTGTGCCAACTTTACGGGGTATTAATTATGAAGAACAGGAAATACCAGCTCATTACTATATTGGGCCTTGCGTTTGCGGCCGCCTGCGGTTCGGCAAACGAGCAACAGGCCGCTACCCTGGGTGCTACTAAAGCAGAAGATTTGTTTGCTGCCAAATGCTCTATGTGTCATGACTTTAAAGAAGATAAAATTGGCCCGGCATTGGCCGGTGTCTATGGCCGCTGGGGGAATGATAAGACCAAATTGAAGTCCTTTGTTCGTAACTCCCAGCAGTATATTGCCTCCGGTGACCCTTACGCTGTTGCTTTATATAAAAAATGGAACGAGTCTGCAATGCCTTCTTTTACAGGTCTTAGTGAAGAGGAGTTGGATTTGCTGATTGAATATCTGCAATAACCTTATGTTTGGTTACATTTTGGTAATCCCTGCTTAACAATAACATAATCCGTTTTTAATTTTTAAAATGAAACACCGTGGTAACATTGCACCCTGATATGATGCAGGAACTTCCGGAAAAAATATTGATTGTAGACGATGAACCAGATATTATCGAGTTCATCAATTATAACCTGAAAAGCAAGGGTTACTTGACCGATTCTGCTGCCAATGGCGTGGAAGCGATCCGGAAAGCCAGGTCATTCCAGCCCGATCTGATCCTGCTGGATATGATGATGCCTGAAAAAGACGGGTTACAGACGCTGCGGGAGCTGCGTGTGATGCCTGACTTTGAAAAGACGCCGGTTATTTTCCTGACCGCGTTGCGTGATGAAAAGTCGGAAATTACCGGCCTCCAGACAGGAGCCGATGATTACATTACCAAGCCGATCAAACCGGAGCTGCTGGCTACCCGTGTCAGCGCCGTACTGCGCCGCATGAAAAAGGACCGGGAGGCAGAAGAAAAAATGGTATTGGGCGACCTGGAGATCAACAAGACCAAATTTGCGGTAAGCTACAAAGGAGAAGAGATCATCCTGGCCAAAAAGGAGTTCGAACTGCTCTCTTTGCTGGCTTCCAAACCGGGTAGGGTATTCCTGCGTAACGAGATTCTACAGAGGGTCTGGGGTTCGGAAGTGATTGTTGGTGACCGCACGATTGATGTGCATATCCGCAAGATCCGCCAGAAAACAGGTGTGGACTTTATCACTACGGTAAAGGGCGTAGGATATAAGTTCGAAATGGGATAATTTTACAGGATGTCTGACCTGTCCTTCAGTAAAAATACTTCCCCGCGCCTGCTGGCATTTACTACGGCAATAGTCGTAGCCCTGGCCGTGGGACTGGTAAGCCTGTTTATCGTGCCGGATATCAGCATGGCTGCTGTTATTTTCGGTACCACTTTCCTGGCCACTTACCTGATGTATTATTATACTGTTCAGCGCTTCGTATACCGGAAAATTAAGCTGATCTATAAGTTTATTTACCAGACCAAAGCTACAAAACGCGAAGAGTTTTTCTACAATAATATACTGCCCCAGAAGTCGCTGGAAGAAGTAAATGCCGATGTACAGCAATGGGCCCGGCAAAAGAAAGAAGAAGTAGAAACCCTGCAGTTGAATGAACAATTCCGTAAGGAGTTCCTGATGAACCTTTCCCATGAATTGCGCACACCGATTTTCACGATACAAGGTTATATTGAGACATTGCTGAGCGGGGCAATGGACGATGCGCAGGTCAATAAAAAATTTCTTTCCAATACTTCCAAAAGCATAGACAGGCTGGTGCGCCTGGTCGATGACGTAGACGAGATTTCCAAACTGGAATCGGGTAGGATGCCATTGGCTATTGAACATTTCGTGATCCAGGAACTGGCCAGGGATATCTTTGAAGAGTTTGCGCTCAAAGCCGAGGAAAAAAGTATAAAACTGGAATTTAAGAAAGGCACAGAAGGTTCGTTGCGCGTGTATGCCGATAAAGGCAAGATCAAACAGGCTATGGTGAACCTGGTAGAAAACGCGATTAAATATGCAGGAGATAACTGTACGATTACGATCGGTTTTTACCAGCTCGACGATAAAAGGGTGTACGTAGAGGTTTCAGATGATGGCCCAGGTATTGCCGAAGAGCACCTACCCCGCATTTTTGAGCGATTTTACCGCGCTGATCGCAGCCGCAACCGGTCCATCGGAGGCACAGGCCTGGGTCTGGCTATTGTAAAGCACATTATTGATGCACATGGCCAAACCATTAATGTCCGCAGCAAGCTGGGAGTCGGTTCCTCTTTCGGCTTTACCCTGAACAGCCAGAATTAGCCAGTATCGTCATCCTTAAAAAGCTGTCAGACGGCTTAGCATAAATGCTTAATTTTTAGTGCGTAATGTCGTACCCTTGTTACTTTGTCTCTCTGTGAACGCATGAGCAGTTGTATTCTTGCGCTTGGCGTGAATTGTGCATGTCGTGTCTCTGTTACTTTGCGTCTCTGTGAGGACATGACGAGCCGTATTTTGCATCCTTGAGCACGCCTTATTAGGACGTAATGGTTCTGTGAGCC
>DATJDO010000130.1:0-2711 GCA_035497375.1 Chitinophagaceae bacterium
TGAAAGCAGAAAGCCACAACATTTGTTGTGGCTTTCTGCTGCTGTAAAAAAAGTCTTATTTAAAGCGGATATTCAATTCTTTCGTGATCGAGCCATTGCTCAGAGAATCTTTTGTTTCGGTTCCAAATCCCATCTGGTACCGGGCAGCAAAAGCACGCGTGGATAAGAGGCCCATTACGTCTTTACCTTTTATATTGGTGTACAAAGGTTTGATTTCGTCAGCAGTTAAACCGCCTTTGAAGCTGTTCAGGTCTTTAAACCTGCGGTATTCCACACCGGCAGCATAGAGCAGCATATCTACAGAATCCATATAGCGGTACTGATTTGTGCCTGCGGGGCCGATGGTGCTTTTCAGGAAGTCAAAGATGTCTTTGTTGGTTGACACCAGCCCGAAAGTAGTCGGTAAAGGTGTGCTCATGGAAGTTTTAAAGCTAAAACCCATATAATCTGCCGAGCGCCGCACCGAGCTGCCCGTAGCGGTATTGGAGTCGGTCCAGTGAAAGCGGACTACCAGCTCTGCATCACCGGTGTTGGCCGGTACGTGCGCCGAATATTCAGATTGCCTGAGTTTACCCGCATCGCTTTGAATCTGGCTGAAGGATACCAGCGCACCTGAGAAAATCCATTCGGTAAGACCAAAAACATTGTAAGAACCGGTATTGTTGATGATATCCGTTTCTGCGGAGTCAACATTGCCGGTATTGGTGTTCCGGATCACGATACGGTACCTGTTGTCGGCGCTCAGGGGGTATTTGAATTTATAAGCGTAGTTTGGTGTATTGAAGAAAGCGCCGGTATCTTTCGGGAAACCTTCAAGGGCCAGGTCTACTTTTGAAAGCGTAATGATACTCCGTACTGTTCCGCCTGCGCTTATTTCTTTCATTGTAACCTCAAGCGCCTTGTAGAAGTTGGAATCGGCCACCTTCGCCATATCAATTGCGCTCTGGTTTTCATCCATAAAAGCTTTCTGGATGCGGATGTAGTGGGCTGTATCCGCAATATTAAGCATACCATACACCACGGTAATATCTTTATGCGGTGCAGCGATATTCAGCTTTTCGTTACAGGAGACTACACCCAGAGCCGAAGCCGCCAGCGCAAAAGTATAAATTATTTTTTTCATATTTAGAATTCGGGGCGATTCTTTTAAAGGCAACAAAGATAAAGGATTAAGTTACAGAAAGTACAAACGTCAAAATCGCTAATGAATTGTAAGGATGCGCCAAAAAATCATCTTTTTCATGTAGGTTTGCGCTCTTTCGAAATCATATTTTTCCCAGCCTATGCGCAGCATTTTTGTCAAAGAGATCAATTCTTTTTTCAGCTCTATTGTAGGTTACGTGGCCATTATCGTATTCTTACTGGCCTCCGGCTTTATACTTTGGATGGTACCCCAGACCAGTATCCTCGATTATGGGTATGCCACGCTGGATAAATATTTTGAACTGGCTCCCTGGCTCCTGATGTTCCTGATCCCGGCCGTAACGATGCGCGCTTTCCCGGACGAATTTAAGGGAGGTACGATCGAATGGCTGTCTACCAAGCCTTTGAGCAGTCTGGAGATCATCCTGGGCAAATACTTTGCCGTGCTGGTGTTGGTGGTTTTTGCACTGCTGCCCACATTGGTGTACGCCTACACCATCGGTAATTTGTCTGCTATTCCCGATAACCTGGACACCGGCGCTATTATCGGGTCTTATTTCGGCCTGGCTTTTATGGCTGCTGCATTTGCTGCTATCGGCCTGTTTTGCTCTTCCCTGACCAGCAACCAGATCGTCGGGTTCCTGGTTGCACTTTTTGCCTGTTACCTTTTGTATACCGGATTCGATGCCCTGAGCAGGATACCGGTATTTTATGGCGGGCCGGACTATTACTTGTCTATGGTTGGGCTTTCCTTTCACTATAATTCGATCAGCAGGGGCATTATTGATACACGGGACGTGATCTATTTCTGCTCTGTCATTGTGCTGTTTATTGCACTCACACAGTTGTCACTGAACCGCCGCACCTGGGATACCGCAAAACAAGACTAACCTTATTATCATTGTTATTAATGGCCCAAACGTCTAACAAAAGAAAAAACCAACAGCGCCAGGCAGGAATACGGATTTTCCTGCTGGTAGCAATACTCGTCTGCGTTAACCTGCTGGCATCCCGCCTGCATTATGGCCTGGACCTTACAGCTGAAAAACGCTTTACGCTTTCTCCGTCTACCAAAAGGCTGTTGCGCAATATGGATGAGACTGCTGTAATTGAGGTTTACCTTAAAGGTAAACTGCCTGCCGGTTTTCAGCGTCTTGCGGCATCAACCCGGGAGCGTTTACAATATTTCAAAGAAGTAGCCAGTAAAAACATTGTTTTTCGCTTTAACGACCCCTTTGAAGGAAAAGCCGAAGAACAGAAAATGGCCATCTTTGAAGCCCTGGCTAAAAAAGGGATCAATGGCACCAACTTACAGGTACAGGACGAAGGTGGTTATTCCGAAAAGATCGTTTTTCCGGCAGCTATGGTCCGCTACAAGGGTAAGGAATTTCCGATTAGCCTGCTGGAAAGTGATGCACAGGGGTTGCGAGGCGCTATGGAAGTGCTGAGCTATTCGGAATCACTACTGGAATATAAATTTGCCAATGCCATCAATTACCTCACACAGCCCGACCAGGCTCATATCGGTTATATCATGGGCAATGAGGAAAACCTGGGCAACAATACCC
>DATJDO010000131.1:0-1724 GCA_035497375.1 Chitinophagaceae bacterium
ATTTGCCTATTTTCGCTGTTTCCAAACTTTTTAAGATACCCTTATGTCTGATTTAATTGAATTGCTTAAAGAATTAATGAATGCGGATAAGCTGGCTGCATTGGTCACGGCTTACGGCGGTTTGTACCTTGTGGCATTGATCATCTTTGCCGAAACGGGTCTGTTTGTAGGTTTTTTCCTTCCCGGAGACTCTCTGCTCTTTGTTACCGGCCTGATGATCGCCAACTCTCTTTCTCCTTTCGACAGCAATGCATTGAATATACCGTTCTGGATCGCACTCATTTCTTTTGCAGGGGTGATTGGTAATTCGGTCGGCTACTGGTTTGGTAAGAAAACAGGCCACCTGATCTATGAAAGAAAAGATACCTGGTTGTTCAAGAAAAAACACATCAAAGACGCACATGATTTTTATGAGAAAAAAGGCGGCGGGGCCATCATCCTGGCGCGTTTTCTGCCTATCGTGCGCACATTTGCTCCCATCGTAGCCGGTGTGGTGGATATGGACCGGAAAAAGTTCTTTCTCTATAATGTAGTCGGCAGCTTGCTGTGGGTAAGCAGTATGGTACTGGCAGGCTTTTTCCTCGGTGAAATTCCATGGGTAAAACACAATTTCGAAAAGATCGTAATCGGTCTTGTAGTAGTCACTACAGCCCCGGTATTGTTTAAAATGTTTTTCGGTAAAAAGAAACCGGGCGTAGATACAGCCTTGTAAGCTTTTATTTCTCCTCTCTCTGCATCCCGGTTTATGAAACAAATCGTCCAACACCTCAATAACGGAGAAACTACACTGGTAGAAGTACCCGCGCCAATGGTGAAGGAGGGACATGTACTGATCCGTTCCGTATTCAGCCTGGTATCCAAGGGTACAGAAAGTATGCTGGTCGGTTTTGGCAAGGCCAATTGGCTGAATAAGGCCAGGCAGCAGCCGCAGCAGGTAAAAGCAGTGTTGGACAAAGTAAGGACGGATGGGCTGATCCCCACCTTTGAAGCAGTACGGAGTAAATTAAATAAACCGATCCCCCTTGGTTATTCCAATACCGGTATTGTCATTGGTGTAGGAACCGGAGTCAGTGGGGTCAAAGCCGGAGACAGGGTAGCTTCTAATGGCAGCCATGCCGAAATCGTACAGGTTCCGCAGCATCTGTGCGCCAAAGTGCCGGATACCGTCAGCGATGAAGCAGCGGCATTCACCGTGGTAGGAGCCATTGCCTTACAGGGTATCCGCTTGGTGCAGCCTTCCTTTGGAGAAACAGTAGTTGTGTTTGGCCTGGGCCTGATTGGCCAGCTGGCGGTACAATTGTTGCTGGCAAACGGTTGCCGTGTGATCGGCATCGATACTGACGAACATAAATGCGCACTGGCTTCTGCAGCAGGGGCTACAGTTGTATGCAATGCTTCCGGCGAAGCGGCCGCCGATCGGGTGACCGCACTTACCGGCACCGGGGTCGACGCTGTACTCATTACTGCTGCTGCCAAAAATGACCGTATCCTGTCGGATGCCGCACATATGAGCCGCAAACGAGGTCGCATCGTACTCGTTGGGGTGGTCAACCTGGACCTGGACCGTGCAGACTTTTACGAAAAAGAATTGAGTTTCCAGGTCAGTTGTTCCTATGGCCCCGGCCGCTATGATTATCAATACGAGCAAAAAAACATGGATTATCCGCCTGGTTTTGTTCGCTGGACCGCACAAAGAAACTTTGAAGCAGTATTGCAGGCCATGG
>DATJDO010000132.1:0-4756 GCA_035497375.1 Chitinophagaceae bacterium
TCGCAACCGGCCTCACGCAGGGTTTTTTCTCCCCATTCTACCGCCCATTCGGCCTGTTTAGACCCGCTGATCCGGTTGCCGATCTTTTTGCACAATACCCGAAGGTCTTCATAACATTTTCCTTTAGTGAGGATGTGCGTAGAGATGTTGCTGCATACGGTCGAGTCGTTTGTTTGTGCAGTGCCCGTCAGGGTGCAGGCCAGCAAGGCAGATAACAGCTTAAGTCTTTTCATGCGCTAAAAATAGGTAATGTGGATAATGTGGGCAATGTGTACTCAGAAAAAAAATTGGCTAAAAATTATAAATTACAGCCTTGTGAGAGTACATTTGGCGATAGCTTAGACTAATCTGTTCAAAACCATCTTGGAATGAAAAAAATAATTACGCTGACAGCTCTGCTTCTTTCGGGCTTTTCGATAGCGTCTATTGCCCAGACCTACCAGGTAAAAAATAACCGTTGTTTTGCCGACGTGAACGGCGACGGTATGGACGATTATATCATTTTAAGCGGCGATCCTGCCAATCCTACTGTCAATGTGCGTTATTCCAATGGCCTGACTTTCGACCGTGTACCCAATATTGTCAGTCGTCCGAATATTTACCGTAAACTGGTGCAACCCAGCTATTTTGCTGATATCAATGGCGACGGCAGAGCGGACTATGTTACCTTCCAGGGCAACCAGCAAACGCCACGCATTGTGGCCTATTTGTCTACAGATGAAGGCTTTTCGAACCAGTATGTCGTGATGAGCGACCATTTTGATCGTGGTTACGACGGTTTTCCCCGTGGTTTTGCTGATATCAACGGCGATGGCCGCTGGGATTATATCACCTTCCGCGGCGATATGGCGCGTCCCTACATTGTGGCCTATTTCTCCAAAGGATATAAGTTCGACTCAAAATCATACAAAAGCTCCGCTTTGCTGGAGCCGGCAAAAGACGGTGTGCTCAAAGCGTTTGCTGATATCAATGCTGATGGCATGGCCGACTATATGGACTCATACGACGGCGACCAGATCAATACTTACCTGGGCAATAAGATCGAATACCCTTTCCAGTTCCTGTATCCCTACAAAAACAGCCTGAGCAAACCGATCCCAAGAGGTTATGAGGATATGCCCCGCGGATATTATGATATTGACGGCGACAAAAGAGCGGACTATGTCACCTTCCGTGGCAACGAAGAAAAACCAAATATCTACATCCATTATTCTTTTGGCCAGTCTTTTGAAGACGAACCCCGCATTGCACGCCAGGTGGAGCGTGGCCTGCCGGGTATGCCCAATGGCTTTGCTGATGTGAACGGAGATAAGAAATGGGATTACATCGCCTTCCGTGGTACGGAGCAAAACCCGAAACCTGTGGTGTATTTCAGCACTGGCAAAGATTTCCTGGTTCCTACAGACGAAATGACGATTTCCCTGATCAACGATGCAGCATACAATGCGTATTTCTTGATCCGCTACGATCTGGAAGGCGTAGAAAAATCTATCCATACCCCGGTTGTCGTTACCGGCCAGTCTATGGACTATGCGATCCCGGAAGATGCGTACAATGTACAGGTAGAGGCCTTCTGCAACGATTGCTACGATAAGCGCCGTGTATTTACAGACTTCATCAATCGTGCCGACAATCCCGGTAAAGTATGCTACCGTGTGATGGGTACCCAGTTTAAAAAATCATGGGATTACGGCAATTGCAACAAAGCAAGAAAGTAATGTTTACGCAACTATAGTGTAAAAGACCCGCCTTCGTGGTGGGTCTTTTTTGTTTTTAGGAACCATTAAGGAGTTGAGGGTAATTAAGATGCTAGTAGAACAAACTAAGTATTTTTATTAAGTCTGTACCAAGACAGATCCCTGCGGGATGACATACGTTTTTTAGTTGCGGTTTGTTCTCCGTAAAGGCAAATGGATAGCTATACCATTCACACGCCTGTCATGCCGACGGTAGGAGGCATCTCTATACCTTCCTGACCTTAGCCCACAATGCTCTATTGATCACGGGTGTGTTTAGAACAGTTACTTATAATGCAAGGACAAGCTAAATACTCTGTAGAAAAGCTGACAGCAAGGTGTATAGATTGCTCCTGGGTCGTGATGATATAAGATTATGAGGTATGTATGAATAACCTGCTAGCATTCGGGATCGTTCAACCGGCCATCTTCAGCGTTTCACCTGAATCGCCCAATCGCCCAATTATCAAATTGCCGAATTGTCCTCATCGCCCTGTTCATTAAAATATTGCCACACGATATAAGCCTTCGAAGCCCCGATCACACGGGTTAGTTCGCGCTCCGTCAAGGTTTTGATGTGTTTCACCGATTTGAATTCCTGCAGCAGTTCGGTGGCTGTTTTTTCACCGATACCAGGTATCTCCTCCAGTTCATTTTTGATGGTGCCCTTGCTGCGCAGGTTGCGGTGGAAGGTGATGCCGAAGCGGTGCACCTCGTCGCGGATGCGACGGATCAGCAGGTGTGCCGCGCTGTCGTAGGGTAGTTGCAGCGGCGTTTTATCGCCGGGAAAGAAGATAGATTCCTCTTTTTTGGCCAGGCCGACCACCGTCATTTTGCCATTCAGGCCCAGGCGTTCAATGCTGCCCATAGCAGCACCTAATTGCCCTTTTCCCCCGTCGATGATGACGAGCTGGGGTAATGACTTTCCCTCATCCAGCAGGCGCTTATAGCGGCGGTATACGATCTCCGCCATCGAAGCGAAGTCGTCGATGCCTTCCACGGTGCGGATTTTGAAATGGCGGTAATCCTTATTGCTGGATACCCCGTCGCGAAAGCAGACCATAGCCGCCACCGGGTAAGCGCCCTGGAAGTTGGAGTTGTCGAAACACTCGATGTGTACCGGCAATGCGGGCAGGTGCAGGGCTTGCTGCAATTCCTGTAAAGTCTGTTTGTTCTTTTCGTCGGTCGCCGTTTCCAGCATCAGGCTGTTTTTGCGCCTCAGTTCGTCTTTAAAAATCTGTGCATTTTTAAAGCTCATGTCCAGCAGGGCCTTTTTGTCGCCGAGTTTCGGAACCGTCAGCGCCATAGTTTCCAGGGGCAGTGCTATACTGAATGGGGCGATCAGCTCTGTCGCTACGCTGTTGAATTTTTCCCGAAGGTGAGCATAGGCCAGGGCCAGTATATCTTCATCGGTTTCGTCTTCTATCTTTTTCTCGATCTGTACTGTATTGGCATAGATGATAGTGCCGTTCTGCAGCATCATAAAGTTGACGAATGCATTTTTGTCGTCGCTGATGATGGAGGCCACATCAATATTGTTGAGGCGCGGGTTCACCACTGTAGACTTTTGCTGGTAACGCTGCAGGGCTGTCATCTTGTGTTTGACGATCTCCGCTTTTTCAAATTCCATATTCGCAGCCAGCGCACCCATCTCTGCTTTCAGGCCCTTGAGCACAGCGCCTATGTTGCCTTTCAGGATATGGCGGATATACTGCAGTTTCTCATCGTAATCTTCTTCTGATTGCAGGCCTTCGCAGGGGCCTTTGCAATTGCCCAGGTGGTATTCCAGGCACACTTTGAACTTCCCTTTTGCGATATTCTGACGGCTCAGGTTCAGGGTGCAATTACGCAGGGGAATGTTCTCTTTGATCAGGTCCAGCAGTTCGCGTGCCGCAAATACGCTGGTAAACGGCCCGATATATTCCGATCCGTCGCGGATCACAGTGCGGGTAAAGAACACCCGGGGAAAGGGTTCTCTTTTGATCACGATAAACGGGAAAGATTTATCGTCTTTCAGCTCGATATTATAACGGGGCTGGTAATGCTTGATCAGTGAATTTTCGAGCAGGAAAGCATCGTGCTCACTGTCAGTGACGGTAAATTCGATCTCCCGGATCTGGGACACCAGCACAACGGTTTTGCGGTTGTCCTGGGTTTTGTTGAAATAGGAGCTGACCCTTTTGCGCAGGTTTTTGGCCTTGCCTACATAGAGTAAAGTCTTTTGCTGGTCGTAGTATTTATACACACCGGGCAGATGTGGCAGGGATGGAGCAACAGCACTGAATTCTTCTCTCGTCATAATCGCTCTCCTGTAAGGCTACATAAATTTATATTCGGTCACTACATCTTTCTGCCAGCCGATCAGGGGATCGGTATGTTGCTGGATCTGGATCACCCGCATCGGGGAATAATAAAGTTTCTGGGTCGTTGTCTTCCAGAAATTCTGTTCCTGTGTCTCGATGTAGATATTGCGGATCTTGTTGGTAAATACATCTGCCGCCATCTGCAACTTCTGCGTATACAGGGCGGGGTCCTTGGCGGTATAGGAAAAGGTGCGGGTCTGGGTGGTGGACTCTTCGAACATTTCAAAATCGTACTGGTTCAGGAATTTCGGATCGCTGATATCGCTGGCAAAAAATATTTTAAAGATCTCGCTCCAGCGCATTGTCAGTGCAGAGAGCGTAGCACTGTCTGTTTGCTGGTCATTTTTGCGCACCAGGCGTGTGATGAGGATCGGTTGACCGTGGTAGGTTTTCCATTGATCTTTAGTAAAATCGCGGATCGAAAAGTAAGTGCCACCTTCAGGTGCTGGAGCAGGTGCCTCTTCCTTTTTCTTACAGGAAAAAAGGAGTACGGTACAGGAAACCATTAATACGATGCGGGATAGATGCGACATAAAATTCCTTAAAGCTAAGAGGAGTGCCGTTTGGAGGCCACTACTGCACAAATATAAAACAAGATAACGCCTAAAACAGCGCCCAGGGCATCAGCCCAGATGTCCATAAGGTCTTTGGAGCGCC
>DATJDO010000133.1:0-2016 GCA_035497375.1 Chitinophagaceae bacterium
GCCCGATATTATAAGCCAGGCCCAACTCATCGCTCACCATAGTTGTCGCTCGTAAAATTTCCTGCGACAAGGCGCGTAGTGGTGTGATCCACAGGCAGTGCAGGCCTTTCTTTTTGCTGTGGGTGGAAAAGTAATTCTTCAATACGCCAAGCCAGATCGCATAGGTCTTGCCAAAGCCGGTAGGGGCATTCAATACACCAGAGTATCCCTTTCGGATAGCTTCCCAGCTCTTGAGCTGGAAATCGTACGCCTCCCAGCCATTGCGGGCAAACCATTCCTCCGCTATGTCATTTTGTGTGGTCAATACGGTATATGTTTAAAAGTTCCAGCAGATCAGCCTTTGTATTGGCTTCCTGTGCACGTTTGTCTTCCCTGCGACGTAAAATACGTGGAAAACGTAATGCTACGCCCGATTTGTGGCGTGGTGAAGGATTAATGCCCTCAAAACCGATCTCGAATACCAGCTCCGGTTTTACGCTGCGCACCGGTCCGAATTTATCCAGGGTGTTTTTCTTGATCCAGTTGTCTACCGACAGCATTTCTTTGTCGGTCAGGCCGGAATAAGCTTTGCAGAACGGGACGAGTTCATCCCCGTCCCATACGGCAAACGTAAAATCCGTGTACAGGTTGGCCCGCCTGCCATGGCCGCGTTGTGCATACAGCAGTACACCATCTATACTCAATGGGTCAACCTTCCATTTCCACCAGTCTCCCCGCCTGCGCCCCGTCTTATATTCACTTGTTTTACGCTTCAGCATCAATCCTTCAGAAAAAGTGTCTCTTGCCCTCAGGCGTTCTGCTGCTACTTCCTCCCAGTTGCTGCAGGGCACCAGTGGGGAGAGTTGCAGTGGCAGGTTGGGGTACTGCTCTTTAAGGTTGGTCAACAGTTGCTCCAGGCGCATCCGTCGTTCCAGTAACGACAGATGACGGATGTCAATTCCGTCCTGTTCGGTGAGGTCATAGCAAACCATGACCAGGGGGGCATCCTGCAACGTTTTTTTTGTAACGTTTTTCCGTCCGATTCGGGTTTGCATCACATGAAAAGGCAGGTAACGCCCTTCTTTCATCGGTAATATTTCACCGTCAATGACAGTGCCCGCGGGGAGTATTTCCCGTAGCGGATGGAATTCTATAAATTTTTCGGTAAGCAGATCTTCACCACGGCTCCAGATAAAGAGTTCGCCGTCCCGTACAATGATCTGCCCTCGGATACCATCGTACTTCCGTTCAATGAACCAATCCTCTACAGGGCCCAGGTCCTCCGGCGTAGCCTCCAGGGGATAAGCCAGGTAAAAAGGATAAGGCCGCGACAGGTCTGCAGTACCGCTGTTTTCTGACAGAAGCTGTTGCAAAGTATTGTTGCCAGGCTCCCAATGACCGGACAAGCGGTGTGCTACTATATTTTCATCGATACCATAGCTTTTGGCCAATGCTTTGATGACAATTTTGTCTGAAACCCCTACGCGAAAACTACCGGTGATGAATTTATTGAACACAAAAAGTTCTGCAGGATTGAGCTGTTGCCACATCCTTACAATATATGCTTTACGCTCTGCCTCTTCCTGTTTTCCCAGGCTGATCAGTTGGGCCATCACTTCGTGCAGGGAGTAATCGCTGCTAGTATTGTTGTTGGGCAACATCAGGGATATAGTCTCAGCGAGATCGCCGACAATGTGGTAAGACTCTGCCTGAAGCCAGACGGGCAGTCCACTAAGTTCCCTGCTCCACTCCCAGAGTTCACTTGTTTTTACGGTACGTTTCGGCCTGCGCCCGGATAGTACAGCCACAGCCCAAATACTGTCTGCAGCCGGTGCCGTGCTGAAATAGGCCCGCAGCGCCTCTATCTTTTCGTTCGTAGAAGCTGTACGGTCTATACGGGTAAACAATTCACTAAAGGCCTTCATTTTCAGGTGTTTCAGTATTTTGTATTTCGGATGCTTCCTCTAATGCTTCGCCGGTATATAGGGTCTCCACTTCAGTAGCGTTCAGGCCGTACTCCGTCTGTAGCCAGCGGGC
>DATJDO010000134.1:0-3593 GCA_035497375.1 Chitinophagaceae bacterium
CCGCAAGACAGCCAATGTAATTACCTCAGTGATCGACGAGCAGCCGAATATGGCGGTAGATACACACGTGTTCCGCGTGTCTGCCAGGATCGGCCTGACCACAAATGCTAAAAATGTGCTGCAGGCAGAAAAGCAACTGATCGCGCATATCCCGAAAGACCAGGTGCATATCGCGCACCACTGGCTGATCCTGCACGGCCGCTATACTTGCGTGGCCCGCAAGCCCAAATGTGAGATTTGCCCGATCACTGAAGCGTGTAAATATTATGCGGTGCATGGAGCATCATAACCCCCTATAAGGTCTCAAAAAACCGAATAAGGTTTGAACTGTCTAATAATAATGAATGCCAATCGCTTTGCGCGCGGCCTCAATCGTTTGCCTGGCGCTGACCCGGGCTTTTTCCGCTCCCTCTTTCAATATTTTCTGAATCTGAGTGGGATCATCCTGCAAGGCTTGTGCCCGTTCACGGATGGGGCCTATAAAAGCCACCATATCCTCGGCTAACTGCTTTTTCAGGTCTCCGTAGCGGATGCTGCAATCGGCATAGGCTTTAGTATATGTGGTCACAGTTTCTTCTGTGGACACCAGGCGCAACAATTGAAATACATTCTGTATCAGGTCGGGCATCTCCGAATTGTGTTCGGTAGGCCCGGAGTCTGTTTTGGTCTTCATGACCTTTTTGCGGATCGTATCATCATCATCGGCCAGGAACAGTGTGGCGTTCAGGTTTTCGCTTTTACTCATTTTGCCGTTACCGTCCAGGCTGGGTACTTTTACGAGGGTACTACCGTAGTTAAACGGGTAAGGTTCCGGGAATAAATCGCCGTAGCGATGATTGAAGCGCTGCGCAAAATTGCGGGCCATTTCCACATGTTGCTCCTGGTCTTTACCCACCGGTACGTGCAGCGCACGGTGGATCAGGATATCGGCTGTCATCAGCACGGGATACGTAAGCAGTCCGGCGTTGACATTGTCAGGATTTTGCCGCACTTTATCCTTAAAGGTGGGTACTTTTTCCAGCTCGCCTTTATAGGCCAGCATGTTCAGCATCAGGTAGAGCTCAGGAATTTCGGGCAAGTCGCTTTGAGCGTACAGGGCCACTTTTTCCGGATCGAGGCCACAGGCCACATTCTCAGCCACCACACGGTACACATTTGCACGCAGGTCTTTGGGATCAGGGTGTGTTGTCAACGAATGATAATCGGCCACGAAAAAATAGCAATTATAGTCGTCCTGCATTTTGACATAATTGCGCATCGCGCCGAAATAATTCCCTAAATGTAAATACCCGGTAGAGCGGATCCCGCTTACCACAATCTCTTTGCTCATAAGGCTTGCAAATTACGCTTTCTCTTTTTTGATTCGACAAATTTTTCCATTTCAGCAAGTGAAAAACTGCTCAGGTTGCGGTCGGCAGTCAATCCACCTTTCTGTGCAATCTTACAGCCGTAGTACACATCTTCGTATCCCTGCAGGGAGTGCGCATCCGGGTTCACGGACAACAACACCCCTTTTTCCAGCGCATAAGACACCCAGCGCCAATCCAGGTCCAGGCGGCGGGGGTGGGCATTGATCTCGATGACCACATCATAGTCAACGCAGGCGTCGATGATCATTTTATGATCTATAGGATACCCTTCACGGGAAAGCAACAGGCGGCCGGTAAGGTGCCCCAGAATCGTTGTGTAAGGATTCTGTATCGCTGTCAGCAGGCGCTGCATCGCTTTATCACGGCTCATTTGCAGGTTGCTGTGCACGGAAGCAATGACGAGATCGAAGGTAGCCAGCACACCATTATCGTAGTCCAGGCTACCATCATTCAGGATATCGGCTTCAATACTCTTGAATATTTTAAATGGTTTCAGGTTTTGGTTCAGCATATCGATCTCCTGTTGCTGCGCCGCTACCCTGTCCGGTGTCAGACCGGAGGCATAATAGGCGGCCTGAGAGTGGTCGCTGATGACCAGGTATTCCAGTCCTTTGCTGATGGCGTGTTTGGCCATAGTCTCCAGGGTTTCCTGCCCGTCGCTCCATTTGGAGTGCGCATGGATGATGCCTTTGATGTCGGAGGCCTGTATCAGGTCCGGAAGCTTGCCGGACACGGACAAGTCCAACACCGCTGGCGTTTCCCGTATCGGCACCGGTATGAATTGCAGGTTGTTGCCCATGAATATTTCTTCTTCGCTGCGCACCTGGTCCGGTAACTGGTACTGCTGTTCGAACGCCGCCAGGAATTCCGGGCTGCAATTGTTGCGAAACGCGGCGCTGAATAGTTTTTCCTTCGCAACAAAAGTGAAATCGACCGGGATATTGTCGGGCAACAGGAGCAGCAGTTTGCCCTTATCTTCATTTACTTCGAGCTTGATGCCCGGTACATTGCCCCAATAGCGGGGTAAAGTATCGAGGGGCATATCGCTGTAAATCTCAATTTCTGATACAGTTTCCAGCTGACGCTGCACCGCCCCGCTCAACAAGAAAGTGTATTGAGGGAAGGCTTTGCTTAGGCGTTCGATCCAGCCTTTTGCAGCTTGCTCTACGGTGGCCCATAGCTGGAAGCCCTGGCTGGAACGAATAAACGCAATGTTCTGCAATACTGCTTCCTGTGTTTTCTGACCAAAGCCTTTAAAGGACGCCAGGCGGTTTTCATTGCAGGCATATTCCAGTTCGCCGACACTTTCGATACCCATTTCCTTCCAGATCGTACGGACTTTCTTGGGGCCCAGGCCTTTGATCTTCATGATGTCCAGCACACCAAGCGGAGTGCGGGCAGTGATCTCCTCCAACTGTTGCAGTTTACCGGTACGCAGTATTTCCTGGATCTTAGCCGCCGTAGAGGCGCCAATGCCTTTACTGCCACGCAGTGTAGCCTCGTCCATACCGGAAATATTATCCTCCAGCTGGTCGATATGATACGCCGCAATGCTGTAAGACTTTGCTTTGAAGCTGTCTTCAGCATGTAGTTCCATTAAGCGGGAAAGTGCTGAAAAGTACTCTGAAATATCTGCGTTTGTCATAACGCAAAAATAAGTAAGCAGGCTATCTTTGTTGCACTATGGCAAAAAGTGATCTGAAGTTCAGCCTGATCCAGATGGATATCGCCTGGGAGCAACCCCGGCAGAACCGGCAGGCATTGGAAAGCAGGATAGCAGCATTAAAGGGGGAACAGCATATTATTGTGCTGCCGGAAATGTTCAATACAGGCTTCAGCATGAAGGCCGCCGAACTGGCAGAAACGATGGAGGGAGAAACCCTCCAATGGATGAAAGAGCAAGCCCGGCAAAGCCGCAGCATTATCACCGGCAGCCTCATCATCAGCGAAGAAGGCAAATACTACAACCGCCTGGCCTGGGTCCTACCCGACGGCTCGGTTGCCCACTATGACAAGCGGCACTTATTTTCTTATGCAGGGGAACAGGTAGATTTCGAACCAGGCAATAAAAGAGTAATCGCCAGTGTGAATGGCTGGAAAATCTGCCTGCAAGTGTGCTACGACCTGCGCTTCCCGGTATGGGCACGCAACACGGACAACTATGATGTATTGCTGTATGTAGCCAACTGGCCGGAAAAACGCAATTACGCCTGGGAAGCCCTG
>DATJDO010000135.1:0-4711 GCA_035497375.1 Chitinophagaceae bacterium
ATGCGAGCTTGGAAGCCAGTTTTGTGTTGCCGGAACTACCCCGGCGGCAAATGCAGGATTATTCTGCGCTTGCTGTTTCTCCTTTTGTTTCGGCGTTGTGCAACAAAGCTGCAATTACGCGGCGGGCAGGAGATTGAAGCAGACCGATAACTTCACCGATAAGCTCGTTTTTGGTTTTGATATTTTTCAGTGTGTCCAGTTGGTTGTCACCCAGGAAGATATCTTCACCGATAAATGCTGCTTTCAGCAAAGGTTTCTCTTTCTTCTCTTCGCTACGGAAGCTGCTGATGATTACGGCAGGCTCTTTAGGAGAATCAGAGAACATCAGCGCGGTAACACCGTGCAGCGCTTCGTAGATACCGGCATATTTCTCATCGTTCAGGCTTTCCAGCGCTTTTTTAATGAGGGTATTTTTCGCTACTTTCATTTCGACATTCTTTTCGAAACAAACGCGGCGCAGTTTGCTCACCTGTGCTACCGTCAAAGATTCGGTATTGGTGATATAGAAGTTACTGTATTGAGAAAACTTTTCTTTCAACAGTTCTATTGCTTCAGTTTTTTGAGCAGTATTCATTGCTTGAATTTTTTAATTGATTGTGGAATAAATTAATCGCTGCTTAAGCTACAGTTTTTGTATCTACAGCTATACCGGGGCTCATAGTAGAGGCCATGCTTACACCTTTGATGTAAGTACCTTTAGCGGTAGAAGGCTTCATCCTCACCAGGGTATTGACTAATTCCTGTATATTTTCTGCAAGTTTTGCAGACTCAAAAGAGATACGACCCACGGAAGCATGAATGATACCTGCTTTATCTACTTTAAATGCGATCTTACCACCTTTTACCTCTGTTACTGCATTTGCAACATCATTGGTTACCGTACCGGTTTTAGGGTTTGGCATCAGGTTACGCGGACCGAGCACTTTACCCAGTTTACCGATCTTAGGCATTACAGACGGTGTAGCGATGATTACGTCTACATCTGTCCATCCGCTTTCGATTTTTTGTACAAACTCATCCAGGCCTACGAAATCAGCGCCGGCAGCTTTTGCCTCAGCTTCTTTATCAGGCGTGCACAGTACCAGTACACGTTTTGTTTTACCCGTACCATGTGGCAGGGATACCGTACCACGCAAAGCCTGGTCTGCTTTCTTCGGATCAACACCCAGACGGATGTGCACATCCACAGAGCTATCAAATTTGGTGCAGTTCAGTTCTTTTACCAAAGCACTGGCTTCAGTAAGGGAGTAGAATTTATTTTTATCTACTTTAGCCTCTACGGCTTTTCTTTTTTTAGTGATTGCCATTGTTACAATGTTTTTGAAATAAATGAAATGAACCCGGATTAATTTTTAGTCCAGGGTGCGTCGCCGTCAACTGTCAGACCCATGCTACGTGCTGTACCCGCTACCATTTTCATAGCGCTGTCCAGTGTGAAGCAGTTCAGATCAGCCATTTTGTCTTTAGCGATTTCTTCTACTTGAGCCCATGTAACTTTACCAACTTTCTGGCGGTTCGATTCTTTAGAACCTTTGGTAATTTTGGACAATTCCATTAATTGTACTGCCGCAGGAGGAGTTTTGATTACGAAATCAAACGATTTGTCGGCATATACGGTGATCAGTACAGGAAGTACTTTACCGATTTTGTCCTGAGTACGCGCATTGAACTGCTTGCAGAACTCCATAATGTTGACTCCTTTAGAACCCAGTGCAGGTCCGATTGGAGGTGCCGGATTTGCTTGGCCGCCTTTACATTGCAGCTTTACATAGCCTGTAATCTCTTTTGCCATGTTTTTTCTTTTTTTGGTGTTAACGAATTGTGTGAAACAAATCTTCCAAATGCAAACTTAAAATAAGAGCAATCTTGAAAATTGAGGTGCAAAAGTAGGGATATATATCGATCTACCCAAAAATATTTAAAAATTCTGCTTGTTTGGGCTATTTTGAACCAGGAATCAGGATGTGCAGGCCTATTTCCAGGCCCAGCAGACTGTATTGCTGCTGCATGCGGAATGCCCTGGCGCTACTGTTCACCCCATAGAAATCCAACTGGCGTTGCTCTCCTTCCAGCCTAATAGCACCCAGTTGATATTGGGCCGCTGCATAAATTTCGTATTGCTCCCCCAACTGATACCCAAAGCGCAGACCACCGCTTAATTGCAGTGGTGCAAATTTTACCTGCAGACTGGTATCGGAAAATTCCCAATACGTTTCCTTATAGTAATGTTCGTTAGGTACCTTTTCCTTCAAATAGAAATTATTGTCTGAGCTGGCAGGGCAGATGTATACTATACTGGACCGCAAAAAGGGGGTGATTCGCCATCTCCCTGTCTCAAATACTTTACCTACTTCAGCCATCAGGCTGAGCACTCCGGGATCTCCCCCAATGGCAACCTTATGTAAAAATTCCGGCCTTGAATAAAGTTGAATAATAGAAGCTTCTGTTTTACTTCTGTTCGTAAACAAAACATTCACCGAGCCTAACAAACCAAACTGCCAGCCGGTATTGGCCCTGTAATACCCACCCAGGTTGAATGTAGTACCCGCATCATAGTTTTTCAGGTAGAAATTGTCAGGCTCTGTTATTGCTTTCAACACCGGTAAGCCCCCGTATGCAGACACACTTGCCATCCAGCGGTCTTTGCCGGCCACAGAGAAAAAAGCGAGTACACCACACCCAAAAAGCGACAGGAATATCCTCATTATTTTCTCAGCTTTAAAGGTCCGGTTGTAGCCAACAGTGTATCTTTTACCTGTTTAAAAGTCTGCTCATAGGCCAGCTGCACACTGAAAGTGTAGGTACCACTGGTGTCATCAGGGGCGGACATCAGGTAATAATCATTTCCCTTTTGTACACACAGGTCTTTTATATCTGCTCCGGCAGGGTGTGCCGTATCGTAATCCCGGTCCAGGAAGATACGCGTCTCATTGATGTAGTACCCTCTTTCGTTATTGGGGTCCTTGCACATGGCATAGGCTGCGCTGACGAAAGGAGAAAATCCATGTCGCTGACATTCATATTTTACTTCGCTGGTGGCAATCGTTAAGATCAGAGCTTTGGCATAAACGGTCTGGTTTAAAACCGGTTGCGGTTCCAGCCCACCGTTATCCTGAACCGATAGACGGACATACTGCAGGTCGCTGCAATAATTGTGTTTCCCTGCATTGCAACGGCAACTGTACAACAATACCGTTGCCAGGTTGCCCAGCAGCAACATGCTGCATACCAGCATTGCTTTTTTAATCATATACGATGGGGAAATTACGGTTCAATATGATAATCGATCAGGTAATCGCCATAGTTCTTTTTGACCAGTCCTGACATCACATCTATGTCCCCTTTCTCGCGGATAATGCCGGTGCCTTTCCGGAACCAGACTTCCAGGGTTCCACAACGGGTATAAGTAGGCATCACCACCAATTTGGCTTTCAGCTCACTGTACACATGGATCACACTGTCGTATGTTTTGCCTTCATACACCAGTACCTCATTGACACTCTTCACTTCGCTTTCGATATACATATCTACATTGAAGCCTGATATCTTCTTTCTTTCGGCATTGTCCCATGTCTGCCCTACATGCCAGTTGTCTTTGAGGATAATAAAAGTAATGTAGTCTTTCTGCTTACCGTCCAGGTCAATCAGAGAGGTATACAGGTCTTTGTTTTTACCAAAATACTCGGGTGTCTGCTCCTTCATGGTAGAAGTCGTATCAATGCGGTAATAGTAACTGAAGGTAAGGCCGGCGACCAGTGAATCCTGCCCGGTGGCATAACGATAGAATACAGAACCATCATCAGCTTTGTACAGCCACCAGGAACCTTTCTTAGTGGACATAAAGTCGTAAGTCTTCGTGTCTTTATTGTTCAGGTTCTGGTTGTCGCCATCTTTTTTACAGCCACAAAAAAGTGTGCTCACCAATAAAAGACACCACAGCGGTACAAAAAGTTGTTTCATAGGATTTCTGCAAGGGCTTATTTTGCAATCAGCAATTTACAACTTGTTTTGGCAACATCTGCGCGCTCGGGTATAAAATTCACAAAATACAATCCTGCTGCCACCTGGCCGGTAGCCATGCGTACGGAAGGTTCGGTGATGTGCTGTGCGCTGACCACACGTCCGGTATTGTCGGTGAGCTGCAAGAGCCCTCTTACCTGCTCCAAACCGGAGATATCAACGGTTACTGCCTCTGATGCAGGGTTCGGATATACACTCAGGGATACGGCGTTCACTGCATTGAGCTCGGTAATGGAGACTGAAGGTGTACCTATACGGAACTCCTGCGTAAAGCCGCAACCGAAATCGCCGGAGAAGTAGCCCGGAGTACTGATCACAAACAAACCGTTACGCACGGCAAAATTACCTGAGCCTTCAGCACTGGCAGCCCACCAGCTCAGCCCATTGCAACCGGCATCCGTAACGATCAGTTTATAGATGCCATCCTTCAGGGTCAGGGTATCTTTATATTCTTTTTCAGCATCATTATTTACCCTTTTGGCAATCACATTCTCCCAGTCGTCCAACACTACCCATTCTGTCTGGCTGAAACCGGAAGAAGCCTTGCCTTTATTGGTGAGCAGGGTGATATTAATTTTAGTAGGCCAAACCGGCGCCGAATTAAAAGTGGTCACTGCTTTGTTATTGGTTGCGTCGTCGTCTGTTTCCCCGTTGAGTTTGACAATATTCACTTCATAGGGAATATTGGAAC
>DATJDO010000136.1:0-4156 GCA_035497375.1 Chitinophagaceae bacterium
CTTTGGCGCAACTGCTTGCTGTTGTCCACCCCTAATTTAATGGCTTCATCCAGGCCCAGGTTTTTGTTGGTTTGTGCCTGTACCGAAAAGCCGAGCAGTAATAAGGAAAAAATACCGCTTATCTTTTTTACGCTATAGTTCATACGTCAGTATTGCTTTAAACATATTCTTTAAAAAAACTCTCATTCTTTTTTTCAGCAGTTGCTGAAACTTCTCTTCGGGCATATCATCCAGTTCATGCAGTCTTTTGTAGTATTCCTGGCCGATATAAATCTGGTTGGAAGCGCCCACCAAGGTGCTCACCATCAGAGAGACGTCAATGTTCTTTCTAAACAAGCCTTTCTTCTGTCCTTCTGCAATCAGTGCAGAGATCAGGTCAAAATTTTTCTTCTTGCTTTGGAAGATGATGCCGTCAAGGTCCTTATTTCCGTGGCCTTTCATGTGCTCGCTCTGCATGATTTTAAAGAAGCAGGTATTATTCTGTAGTTTATCTACGTAGTGATCGACCAGCATTTCTATTTTTTCAAAGGGGTCCACTTGCGTCTGGGACAACAGGTGTTCCATTTGTATCGCTGTGGAACTGATACGATAATCGAATATAGCCTCCAATAATTTTTCTTTGGAACCGAAGTAATAAGAGATCATGGCGACATTTACACTTGCCGCACCTGCAATATCTCTAACCGATGTACCACTGAATCCCTGCTCTGCGAACAAACGCTCAGCTACAGCAAGTATCTGTACCTGTTTTTCGTTATATCTGCTTTCCATATCTTTCAAATTAGGGCACAAAATTAAACGTTTGTTTGAAATTTCAAACAAACGTTTAATTAAAAATTTGTTATTGCGTTTTAAAAAGGGAGCTTTTTAAATGAAAAATGCTTCCTAATATTGTAGCAGGAAATGAAAAATTTACTGTTAGTGATGCTCGGAGGGGGTGCCGGTAGCGGTTTTCGCTACCTGGTTTCTGTGTTGGGCAGAAAATATTTTCATACAGATTTTCCTCTTGCCACCCTGCTGATCAATATCTCGGGCAGTTTGCTGATCGGGGTGATCCTGGGCTATTGTATCAATCATCAGCCCAAAAATGAAACCCTGGCCTTATTGCTGGCCACCGGCTTCTGCGGGGGCTTCACAACTTTTTCGGCTTTCGCTTTTGAAAACCTGAAATTGATACAGGCGAACCAAAGCGGTCAGGCCCTGTTGTACATCTGTACAAGCGTGATCTTGGGTATACTGGCCGTATGGCTGGGCACAAAACTAGTACGCTGATCGTTGTTTAACTGATCTTATTCCATTCGGAGCGGCTGCCGAGCAGGCCTAAAGCTGCTTTCAGGCGTTGATGTGCAGGTGCATCAAGCCCCGGGTCTTCTGCGACCAGTTGTAAGGCTGCATTCCGGCTTTGTTCCAGCAAAGGGCTATCCTTCACAATATCTGCAATCTTTAATTTCAGATCACCGCTCTGGCGTGTACCATACACATCTCCCGGGCCGCGCATTTCCAGGTCTTTTTCAGCGATCACGAAGCCGTCTGATGTAGAGACCATCACCTGCATGCGTTCATAACTTTCCTGGCCAATGCCTTTGCCGGTGAGGAGGATACAAAATGATTGCTCCGCGCCGCGCCCTACCCTGCCCCTGAGCTGGTGCAATTGGGAGAGCCCAAAACGTTCTGCGCTTTCGATGAGCATAACGGACGCATTCGGCACATTCACGCCCACTTCGATCACTGTTGTTGCAACCAGTATGTTGGCGTCTCCTTTTACAAAGCGATCCATATTCCGTTTGCGCTCTTCAGCTTCCTGGCGGCCATGCACCATCGCAATCTTATATTGGTTTTCGGGGAACCAGGATTTCACCTGTTCATAGCCTGCAAGCAAGCTCTCGTAATCCATTTTTTCCGATTCTTCAATCAGCGGATACACAATATAAACCTGCCGCCCTTTGCTTATTTCTTCTTTCAGAACACCCATCACCTGTGCCCGGTAATTGTCTGGCCTGTGCAGCGTTTTGATCGTCTGTCTGCCGGGAGGAAGCTCATCAATTACGGAAACATCCAGGTCTCCGTATAAAGTCATAGCCAGAGTCCTGGGTATGGGAGTAGCCGTCATGACCAGCACATGCGGTGCCATAGTATTCTTTTTCCATAAGCGGGCACGCTGCCCCACGCCAAACTTGTGCTGCTCATCAACAACAGCTATACCGAGATTTTTAAATTGCACACTGTCTTCGATAATGGCGTGCGTACCAACGACAATGGGTATCGACCCGTCGGCGAGTCCTTTTAAGACTTCCTTTTTCTGTTTCCCTTTGACCGTACCGGTAAGGATACCTACCGGAATACCCAGTGGTGCCAGGAGTTCGCTGATGCCCTGGTAGTGCTGCCGGGCCAGTATTTCTGTAGGCGCCATCATGCAGGCCTGGAAACCATTGTCCAGGCCAAGCAGCATACTCATCGTAGCAACGATGGTTTTGCCACTGCCCACATCGCCCTGCACCAGGCGATTCATCTGTTTTCCTGTAGCTGTATCGATCCTGATTTCACGCAGCACTCTTTTTTGTGCACCGGTCAAGGCAAAAGGAAGGCATTCGTTGTAAAATGTATTGAACTTGTCCCCTACTGTATCAAAAACATATCCTTGTTGTATGGTATGCTGCAGGCGCAGGTTCGCAATCTTCATCTGCATCAGGAACAGCTCTTCCCACTTCAGGCGATAACGTGCCTGCTGTGCTTCCTGGTCCGTTTTGGGAAAATGAATCTGTACCAGGGATTGGTACCGGCCGGCAAGCCCATATTGCTGTAGCATAGAATGGGGCAGTATTTCCGGAACATCTGATGCTTTTAACTTTTCCAGCAATACCTGTGTCAGCTTGCCAAACGAACGATTGGAGATACCCATTGCAGTAAGGCGTGCAGTAGAGGAATAAACAGGCTGGATGCCCGTAACGGCATTGGCTCTTGCTATCGTTTCTATTTCCGGATGTGTGATGCTGTAAGAACCGTTGAAAGAATTAATCTTCCCGAATACTACATATTCGCCATACTCTTCGAGTGTTTTCTTTACCCAGCTCAGGCTTTGGAACCACACCAGGTTAATGCGGGCCGTGTCATCATAAAATGTTGCCGATATTCTTCTTTTCCGCCCATCTCCCTCTTCATATATATTGACGATCTTGCCCGAGAGCTGTACATATTCTGTCAGATCATTGATCTCGTTCACCTTTGAAATCCTTGTACGGTCGTAATAACGAAAGGGATAGTGCCCCAGCAGATCCTCGTAGGTACTGATGTCCAGTTCTTTGCGCAACAATTCCGCCCGCTGGGGACCTACACCTTTCAGGTACTCGATCGGGGTGCTTAATATGTTAGCGGCAGACGATTGCATGGATGACAGGCAAAAATAAATGAATCGCTGTTTTTGAACAGAACAATATCAGGTATCTTTTAAAAACAATAAAGGCTCCAGCATAGCTGAAGCCTTTATCATTCAGAAATTAAACTATTCCTTAATAATCTTGTGTATGGCGCTTGCCCCTGTAGCTCTGTCGCTCAGACGGAGCAAGTACAGACCAGATGACAATCCATCCAGGCTTACCGCACGGCTGATATCAATATCTCTCATCACTTCAGCTCCCATCATGGTACTCAGAGTAGCCTGAACATCATGCAGGCCGGAGATAGATTGGATGGTAAAAGTATGCTGTACCGGGTTCGGGAATATCGTTACAGAACTCAATACTGCAGCTTCCGGAATAGCAGTGCCGGATTTCAAAACAGTGATTTTTTTCTCCATTGTATCGCTAACGGAACAATTGCCTGTAATCAGGCGAACCGTATAGGTACCTGCGGCAGCATAGGTATGGGAAGGATTGGCTATCATATCTGTAGTGCCATCGCCGAAATTCCAGGCATAGGTCACTACGTTTGTGGAAGCCGCACTATTGAAACTTGCTGTGAGCCCGCTTGCTGTAGCGGTGAAGTCTGCCGTAGGGTCATATTTATAGACAAAGTATTTAGCCAGGTCTTTGTAGACTACATCATAAACAACCTGCAACACCTGTGCCGCCTCTGCAGGGGGCACAGATCCTGTAAATTTGATCTTTTTCGGATCGTTGCGGAACAATATGGTATAAAATGTAGCTGCCGCAGCAAAAGT
>DATJDO010000137.1:0-5615 GCA_035497375.1 Chitinophagaceae bacterium
TATCACGATGCCTGCGGTGCCTTGCGTGAATGCGGCATTAAAGCCGGACCGCGTAAACTGATGGATCATATCCGCGGTCTTGAATTGGTAGAAATGGCCGAATGCGAGACCTGCTGTGGATTCGGCGGTACCTTTGCGGTGAAATACGAGCCCATTTCCATCGGTATGGCGCAAACCAAAGTACAAAGCGCCCTGGCTACCGGTGCGGAATACATTGTCTCTACCGACGTGAGCTGCATGATGCACCTGCAGGCCTATATCGATAAGCAGGGACTGCCCATTCAGACCATCCATATTGCCGACCTATTGGCGAAGGGGCTTTTTGAAAAGGCCTGATCTATCGATAAAAACTTAATGATCATTGATGTGCCGCTGCCTGTCAGCGGCTTTTCTGTTTTTTCTCCGTGAATAAACTTGTGCTGGCTGTTGGAAACAATTTCATACAGGGTCTGCCGCAATTTCTGTGACCACTTATTCCATGTTAGCGACCACTTGTGCTCAAAATCAACCATTTATAGAGAAGCGATAGGTTAAAAATGGAATATAGAATAAATTCGTTTTCTGATTTAATCCTGCGCAGGCAAATCAAAAAGTTCACATTTTCTAACAATTTAAAACTATGAATTATGAAAAGAGTTATGAATGTTCAAAGGCTGGTCTTGAATGTCAGTATGCTGTTTATGTTGCTGTTGATACCGTATTTCGGTAAGGCGCATCCTAACGGAGTAGGATGGATTTCCAATTGTTACCAAAAAATTTATTTTGGATCTAATGGTATACATGAAAATAAAAAATTATTGCATTTTGGGGGAAAGCCGGTGTTTTCGTTTGGCTCGACATCAGGTACAGATCTCAGGTATTTTACGGCGAGACCCTATGATCCTGTTTCCGGTGTAATTGGACCATATATAGATTTTCCTGGCCGTGTACTTGTACCAGGTTATGATGCTGCCGGGAATCCTGTAGACATTTATGAGAATGACCAGCCCATGGTCAGCTTACCAGAAGTGCCTTCTGTTATTATAGATTTCTATAGTCCATCAAGGATGTATTCTTTGAGTCTGACCATAGATTTTATAGGGGTCAATGAAGCATTCAAAATCCAGCCGGTCTTTCAATCGTGTTTTACGTATGAAAACTTTCAGTTCAAAAATAATGTTGTACAGTTAGAAGGCTTTTGTGGAGAAATTACAGGAAAAATAGTATTGCCGGGAGGTGTTCCTGACAGGATGGGGCTACCGGAGCCCTTTAGTATGGATATCGTCATGCCCAACCAGAGATCAGAAGCACCAGCAAGCGAGGCAGTAAATATACCGATTGATAGAAGTCGATGCTCAAGTCCAAATCCAAGCACATGGTGCGAAATGTCAGCGCCTTGTGGGTGTATAACTTTTAATTTTGAATTCAAATTAAAGCCGTGTCCGAATAGCACAATGGCTTGTGCAAGTGAAGAATATTTTACTCAACCTATTAATATTTGTTGTCGTTGCGGCTCTACGTCTGGTGGACCAGGGAGTGGTACAAATCCTATAGGAGGCAGGAAAACTGACAACGCTGCCCTCTCCGGTCAAACCAGCGACCTCAGTATCTTCCCCAATCCGAACAATACGGGTAAGCTCGAAATCAATGCCCCGAACGGCCCTGTACGGAACATTAAGATTTATGCTGTAGACGGGCGCCAGGTTAAAGAGGTCCGTGTGCCGGAGCAGAATAAAGTATCCGTTGATATATCAGGCCTGAAACCCGGTATGTACCAGGTGAAAGTAACAGATATCAGTAATGCTGTTTCCACGAAGAAACTGATCGTTCAGTAAGCGCATACAATAATGAAGGCAAAAAACCGGAGCGTGAGACCGCTCCGGTTTTTTTTGTACCTGTTAATGTATTTCATTTTTGTAATGTAATTAGAATATATTCTTTTTAGTTGAGCGTAAAAATTATTTTCGCGCCGGAAAAAACCAACACAACATGAAAATACGATTGACTGCTGCCGGGAAAGCCGTGCAAAACTCCCTATTGGTTACCTGTTTGTTCCTTGTTATGCTTCTGAACGGCTCCTGTGCCAGATCTTATTATAAATTGCAACCGGAAGAACTCTCCTACACACAACCGGAACAGAAAAACGGACTGACTTTAGCTATCAATACTCCATACTGAGGAATAAATATCTAAAAAAAGAAGATCGCAAAAATATAAAACTGATTGCCGTAAAGTGTATCAATAATACAGACCGTGACCTTGTTTTCGGAACGGATATCCAACTGATTCGGGAAAAAGGGAAGACAGCCGATTTTGCCGGTGAAAGTTACGTTTATGACAAATTGCGCCAACGGCCGGCTTCGCATTTATGGTGGTTGTTGTTCACATTTTTTACTGTAAGCTTCACAGACGGTTCAACATCCGGAGGCCAAAAAACCACGACGATTCCGGTAGGGTATGCCCTGGGGCCGATCCTTACCCTTACCAATGTAAGCGTAGCTGCCGGAGCGAACAAAGGTTTTAAAGCAGACCTTAAAAAATACAACCTGCTAGGCAGAACGATTCCCAAAGGCGATACCGTATTTGGCGTTGTGGGAGTACGCACGCTCAGGTATGAAAAATTAAGCCTGAAAGACAGTAACGGCAACTAAGTTCATATTTTACGAAACATTATCATTCCGGCAGCAGAAAAGCAGTATAGAACTACACGTACACGCATTAACTTTGCGGGGTTCAACATACAACATGCTCCAGTACTATACTCCCTCGCTCACCGGATACAAACGCTTACCCACCAAAGAAGTGCGCATCGGCGATCTGCTGCTGGGCAACGGACATCCCGTCCGCATACAGACCATGACGACCACCGATACGATGGACACTGCCGCCACGGTGGCACAGACCATACGCTGTATCGAAGCCGGGGCGGAATTGGTGCGCATCACCGCACCCAGCAAAAAAGAAGCCGAAAACCTGGCCGAGATCAGGAAGCAGGTGCGTGCAGCCGGTTTCAATACACCCCTGGTGGCCGACATCCATTTTACACCGAATGCTGCCGAAGTGGCTGCCCGGATTGTAGAAAAAGTAAGGGTGAACCCGGGCAACTATGTGGACAAAAAGAAGTTTGATTTCATCAACTATACAGACGCTGAATACCATGCCGAAATAGAGCGCATACGGGATCGCTTTACCCCCCTGGTGCGTATTTGTAAAGAGCATGGCACCGCTATGCGCATCGGTACCAATCATGGCTCCCTGAGCGACCGGATCATGAGCCGCTACGGTGATTCCCCGATCGGAATGGTCGAAAGTGCTTTAGAGTTCCTGCGCATTGCCCGCGACGAAAACTACCACCAGATTGTGCTGAGCATGAAAAGCAGCAACCCCCAGGTAATGGTACAGGCTTATCGTCTGCTGGTGCAGAAAATGGACGAGGAATTCGGCGAATGTTACCCCCTGCATCTTGGCGTTACAGAGGCAGGTGATGGCGAAGATGGTCGCATCAAAAGTGCTGTTGGCATCGGCACCTTGCTGGAAGACGGCATCGGTGATACCATCAGGGTGTCCCTTACTGAAGATCCCGAGTTTGAGATACCGGTATGCCGTGATCTGGTGCAGAAATATGATAAAGCGCCTGCTGTGACAAGTGCTGTCCCCCCCGTTCAGGCCTTACCTTACGACTCCTTTGCCTACCGCCGCCGGAAGACATTTGCCGTGCAGAATATCGGCGCAGCACAGGTACCGGTCGTGATCGCCGACCTCAGCAAAGAAAATGAAATCACGCCCCGCACACTCGAAAGCGTAGGGTATCATTATGATGAAGCTACCGACAAGTGGAACATAGGCGACCAGGCTGCAGATTATATATTTACAGGAAACACGATCCCGGAATTTGCCTTGCCCGGTACACTCAGAGTGTTGGTATATGCATCGGCTTATACCGCAACTGTGGACCAGCAAAAGGTCATGCCTTTGTTCGACATCAATGAGTATGCAGCTGCAGCATGTAAAAGCCCCTATGTGAATTTTGTGATGCTCGATTGCTATAGTGATGAAAGCACACAAGTACAGTTCGAACTATTGCAGCATATCGGTCCGGATGTGGTGCTGTGCCTGAGCAGTACCAACGACAATGCGATGCAGAGCGTACGCCGTATGTTCATAGCACTGATGGATCAAAAAATAGAAAATCCGGTGGTCATTATCAGTGACAGCAGCGGCCATACACCCGATGAACACCTGGTAAAGCTGGTTACAGATACCGGAGCTTTATTGCTGGACGGTATGGGCGATGGCATTTGCCTGGGATACAGTTCTTCGGCAACCATGGACAATGCGCAGACCAAAGGCCGTACCTACCTTCCGGTAAAAGATATCAACCAGTTCACCAACAATACGGCCTTCTCGATCCTGCAGGCTACCCGTACGCGCATCAGCAAGACAGAGTACATTTCCTGCCCCAGTTGCGGGCGTACTTTGTTTGACCTGCAGGAAACCACAGCTAAGATCCGTGAAGCTACCCACCACCTGAAAGGGGTAAAAATCGCCATCATGGGCTGCATCGTCAATGGGCCGGGTGAAATGGCTGATGCCGACTTCGGCTACGTAGGCAGCGGAGTAGGGAAGATTACACTCTATAAAAACAAGGATGTGGTGAAAAAAAATGTACCCAGTGATATCGCAGTCGACGAACTGATTCAATTATTGAAAGATAACGGGGCCTGGGTGGACCGTTAAGAATTTTTGATTTCGGATTTTGATCTTTGATTGTTTTTCTCCCTCTTAAGAGGCAATTTTTTAGTAAGAAAATTACGAAAGACCTTAGTGTTTTTTCTCTCTGTGTGCAATACTTGTCCGGATCATTCGAAATCAGTATCTTGGATTTTTAATATACTTCTTTTTTGAAAAAGCAAGCGCCACTTGTGCTCTCCATTCCGGAACCCTGCACCCAAAGCTGGGAGGAAATGTCGATTGCCGGTTCCGGGCGCTTTTGTTCCCATTGCCAGCATACGGTTACAGACATTAGTGGGATGAGCGATGCGACTGTTTACCAATTATTGCAACAGGGACATCTTCGTTGTATCCGTGCGCTATCATCTCAGCTAAACAGAAATATTACTTTCCCCTCGCAAAAACCAACTCATTTGTACAGGGTTGCAATTGCATTGGGCTTAACCATTATGATGGCCGGCGGACCTGAAACCTATGCCAGGCCCAAAGCCCCATTGACAGAGCAGAACCTTCTTTCCTGTACGAATGATTCGACCTTAAAAAGCAGGTCCGATAAAGATAGTGTAACCCTTCGTGGAATAGTGGTAGATGAGACAGGTCAACCATTTGGGGGAGTAGTTGTGAAATTAATACAAGAAGGGCTTTTAAAAGGTGGGGCTATAACTGAGGATGATGGAACGTTTAGTATTATTGCCCAAAAGGAAGATTATGAACTTGAGTTTCGTGCTGCATCCTATAAAACCCAAAGGCTTTTTTTGAATAAAAACTCAACAGACGAGAATGTGCCCATTTAGAATGGAATTGAGTGTTACAGAACTGCAAGGACTATTAATGATCACTGTTCCATTAGAAAAAAGAAATACTCCCGGCAAAACAACAATAGAAGACGAAGAACTCAGACGCAT
>DATJDO010000138.1:0-3113 GCA_035497375.1 Chitinophagaceae bacterium
CCACGGCAACGGAAGCACTACCAAAAATACCTACGGCGAAATTGATAGACCCGAAATTGGAGGTACTGGCATCAATTATATTATCGGTATTGGTGATGGATCCCACAGTGATACCGGACATGCCTGTATGGGCATTATTAATCGTCAATGGATATGTGGGGCTTGTAGCCGTTGTCGGTGTATTGCAGGGCAATGCAGGTCCGGCGCAGAATTTTTCAAAAACAGCATTGTAAATCTTAATGGTACCCAATGCGAGTAGAGCAGAAGTCGAAATACGCACTTCATCGAACGCGGAAGAAGCGACAAACCCTACGGTCCCCCTGGCTCCTGTACTCAGCAGGCTGGCAGACAGCAGAGAGGCATCCACGGCCTTCGTCTGCACCAGGGTCCCTCCCAGGTAGGTGCTGACACTGATATTGCTGAATGCAGCCAGCGATAATAGCCCTCCTGTTTCAATTTCAAATCCGGCAAAAGTACCGGCGGGGTAACCACCGGCCCCGGCAGCGCCGTCTTTTACAGAAAGGTATTCATCTGTACCCAGGATAGACAACATAGTGGCATAATCTGTTGTGGAAGCGGAAAGTACGTTAGCAGGATTTTCCACACCCCTGACCAGTACAACGATAACCAGGGCGCCGCTGTTGGTCTGGCTCATAGACGGGTGGGATGCCGAGGTATTCATTCTTTCCGGCACATTACAGGTAAGCGTACCGGGTTGCGCCCGCGATATGGTAATACAAAACAACATAAAAAGGCATGAGAAAATGCTTTTCATCATTACAGAGAGCAATGGATGAATTGACTTTTCTGTACCATGTTTTTGAGGAAAGGATAAAGTTGGAATCATAAAACGGTTTTTGAGGAAGAGGAAAAGAATTATTGGTGTTATAGATACTTCATAGAGCCCATCACAGCGATGTAACCAAATAATGAGGGCATAAAAAAAGGAGAGGTTAAAACCTCTCCTTTTTACATTTTTAAGATTTGAAACTCGGTTCGCCGATTTTCCTGGTGCTGCTGTTCGCTGCACTTTTTACAATCTTCGCACTTGTCGACAGGCGCCGATTCTCCGAAGCCTTTGGATTGCATCCGTGTACCGTCCACACCTTTTTCATTCAGGAATTTAACCACCGAGGCCGCGCGTGCCTGCGACAGTTTCATGTTGTAGGAATCTGATCCACGGCAATCCGTGTGCGAATTGATCTGGATGGCGATACCCGTATTTTGCTGCATCAGGTCAAACAACCTGTTGAGGGAAGGTTTTGCATCTTCCCGGATGTTCGCTTTATCATAGTCGTAGTAGATATTCTCAATGCGGATCACCGCGCCTACTTCCAGCTTTTTCATAAAGATGGTATCCCTGATCGCATCGTTTGAGCCGGGGATGATCCCCTTCGTAGAAATGAATTTCTCGTCGCTATAGTAATTGGGTTTCACAGCGTACACCTGGTACTCTGCATTGGTTTGCATCATACCGCTGAAGTTTTCACCTGTAGGTACCATCACCGAATCTGCTTTTTGATCGCCTCCTACTTTGGTCATCACGACCCAGGGATCCTCAATAGGCTGGTTGGTAGCCCTGTCGAGTACAATAGCATTGTAAGCGATCTGGGTATTGGGTACCAGGCGGATGAACTTGTGGATGGTATCATTGCTCCTGTTGGAAACCGTAGAGAGGTCGAATACCTGCGGCTGGTAACCCAGGCGGTTCAGACGCACCATATAGTTGGTCTGCGGGTAGATTCTTGAAAACAGAGTTCCGTCGGAGCCTGTGGTCAGGTTCCGTTTATCCGGTACACTTTCCAGGCTTACAGTACAACCACTCACAGGTTTTTCTGAATATTCATCCACGATGGTCAGCTCCAGGAAAGATCTCTGGCGGTTGAACATATAAATATTGTCGCCACCTTTAGGCGCTACACGGTTGGAGGCAAAGTAACTCGCATTTCCGGCCATTGTATAGGACATGTCATCCGAAGCTGAATTGATCGGAATACCCAGGTGTTCTGGTGCAGAAAACACCTGGTCGTAGGGATTCCAGCTGGATTTATACACATCCAGTCCGCCAAGACCTGGCCATCCATCTGAAGAGAAATACAAAGTATTGTCGTCGTACAGGTAAGGGAACATTTCCTCACCTTCGGTATTGATGTTCTTACCCAGGTTTACCGGGTTCGACCACTCCCCTTTCCCTTCCCGGCGGCACATGTATAAATCTGTCCCTCCTTCGGCATTAGGCATATCGGAAGCAAACACCAGCACATTGCCGCTGGGACTGATGGCCGGGTGTGCCACAGAATAGTTCTTATTATTGAACTGAAAAGGTTTGATGCTGGCGAACTTATTGGAAGCATTATCGTAGCCATTAGCTACCATGATCTGCAAATGCACAATATCGGCTGCATCTTTGCGGGCATTATCTACCAGAAAACGGTGTACGAAATTGGTCCGCGTAAAATAGGCCTCTTTACCGTCTGCAGAGAACACGATGGGGCCGTCATGAAATTTGGAATTCAGGTCTGCACCTACTTTCTGGAACTCTTCACCTGTATTGCCCATGCTGTCGCATTTGATGGCATACATATTGTAAAAAGGATTGCCGGTCCAATTATCCTTTTTGTTCCGGCCGCTGATAATGGTATCGGCCGTGATCAGCAAGTCGCCCTGCCGTATGGAAGGTCCGAACTCATTACCATCGGTATTGAAGTTCATAAACCTCGTCCCCCCCTCCGGTATGCTGGCGTAAATAGCCGGGGCTTCCTGGGCACCCTTGATCAGATTGGCCACCCTACGGTCTTCGGGAAACTGTTGCTGGTATTGTTTCAACCAGGGTATGGCATCCTGGTATTTCTGCAAGGATAACAGCGTCTGTGCGTAGCGCAACTTGATTTCCGGTGTAGCACCGCTCATATTAACCGCTTTGGCATAGTAGACAACTGCCTGTTGGGGGTTCTTGACCCTGCGGTAACAATCACCCAGCTCTGCATAGATCAGCGGGTCATTCATCGTACCGGCGATTTTCTCATAATAAGGAATTGCCTCATTGTAGGCCAGATGGGTATATAAGTATTTCGCCTTGGTCAGATCTTCACTGGGTGGGCCTGCTATTGCAG
>DATJDO010000139.1:0-2484 GCA_035497375.1 Chitinophagaceae bacterium
GGGCAAAAACTGCAGGAGGATCAGAAAACGCATTCCGCATGTCGATGACTACCGATGCAAAGGGTAATGCTTATGTAGCCGGAGAGTTTAAAGGGACTGGAGACTTTGATCCGGACCCGGATGTTAGTTACAACCTTAAAAGTTACGGGGAGACCGATATTTTCTTACTGCAGCTCGACCCCGAAGGGCAATTTGTATGGGCAAAAAATGTAGGAGGGCCGCTTAGTGACTATGAAAATAATATTGCCCTGGGCATGGATGGCAGTATTTACAACTCAGGTGCTTTTGCGAAAGAAATTTACCTTGATGAGAGCGGAGATCCTGCTACCATACTGTACGACCCTGAAAAAAATGGAGCATTGTTGATACACAAAATGAAACTGGTTCCTGCAGGAACAGATCAAACCGTTTATGAGCCCGGTTTCCGGTTATACCCTAATCCCAGCACAGGCAAATGTTATATTGATTTTGGCAGCACACCTTATCGTGGCCATCAGATCGTATTGATGAATATGATGGGGCAGATTATCTTGCGCGACAATGATATTCACAGCAATTGCGTTGACCTGAGCCCCTTTACTCCCGGCATGTACAGGTTGCTGATCCTGAAAGACGGCAGTGTGGTCTTCAGTGGAAATCTTGCCAGGATCTAAAAAAAAGACCTGTTTTACAACAGGCCTTTTACTATTTCAATTACTTGCTGCAGTTGACTGGTATCCTGCCCTCCGGCTGTGGCCATGTTTTTCTGACCACCGCCGCCACCCTTGATCAACGGGGCTACATGTTGCTTGATAATCTTTGATGCGTCCAGGTCTTTTGCCGCTGCAAGTGCATCATCCACCATCACCAACACCTGAGCTTTGCCATCCGTAACAGCGGTGAGCACCAGCAGGTAATTGCTCAGTAAAGGTTTCAGCTGGGCGCCCAGTTTGCGCAAGGCATCTGCCGAAGACACCTCTACAGGCAGACCCAGGAAATGCACCTCATTGACCAGTACAGTTTGCTCTGCTACTGTTTTCGCCAGTTGCGCCAGTTCTTTATTTTCTAAAGCTTCGAGCTTTTTTTCCAGGCTGTTTTTATCTTCCAGCAATTTTTCAATGGCTTTGAAGGGATCTTTTGCTTTCAGCAATTCAGCGATCTGCTTGTGTTGGTTCAGCCTGTCGGTAAAGTAGCGCATGGCTGCACCACCTGTCAAGGCCTCAATCCGGCGTACACCGGCTGCCACTGCCGACTCCGAAGTGATGGTAAACACCCCGATCATACCGGTATGACCTACGTGGGTACCGCCGCATAGCTCAATAGAATAATCGGGATCTATCGTCACCACCCGCACAGTATCGCCATACTTTTCGCCAAACAAGGCCATAGCACCCAGTTTCATCGCCTCTTCCTTAGGCAGTTCACGGATCACCACTGGTATATTTTCGCGGATCTTTTCATTCACGATCAGCTCTACACTACGAATCTCTTCCTCCGTCATTTTACTGAAATGAGAAAAGTCGAAGCGCAGGACTTCAGGATTCACAAGAGAGCCTTTTTGCGCCACATGTGTACCCAATACCTGGCGCAAGGCTGCATGCATCAAATGCGTAGCCGTATGGTTGTAGGTAGTCGCAATACGTTGCTCCCAATCCACCTTCGCCGTCACCGGACCACTCATATCTTCCGGGATCGTATCTGCAAAATGAATGATCAGGTCATTCTCTTTCTTTGTATCTGTAATGGTCAATTGTTCATTATTCATTACTAATTGACCCTTATCCCCTACCTGGCCCCCGCTTTCGGCATAGAAAGGTGTGGTCTCCAGAACAATCTGGAACTGCTCTTTGCCTTTAGCTTTCACCTTGCGGTAGCGGGCTACCCTGGTTTCCACCAACAGGTCATCATAACCGATAAAGTTCGTTTTGGGTACTTCGTTTACAACGATCCAATCTTCAGTATCGATCGCTGTGGCTGCCCTGGAGCGGTCTTTCTGTTGCTTCATTTCGGCTTCGAATGCGGTTTCATCCACACTCAGTTTATTTTCCGAAGCAATCAGACGCGTCAGGTCGATGGGGAAACCGTAGGTATCGTACAGTTCAAAGGCTTCTTTTCCGTTGATGGTTTGTTCAGACTGACGGATGATCTCATCCATTTTTTTCAAACCCTTTTCGAGGGTCCTCAAAAAGGCTTCTTCTTCTTCGCGGATCACACGGCCTACAAAGTCTTCCTGCTTCTTCAGTTCGGGGAAAGCCGTTTCAAATTGTGTGGCGATCACCGGCAGCAATTGGTGCAGCAGGGGTTGCTTATAGTCCAGGTACGAATAATAATACCGTACTGCACGGCGCAGGATACGGCGGATCACGTAGCCGGCACCGGTATTGGAGGGCAACTGCCCGTCTGCTATGGTAAACGCGATGGCGCGGATATGGTCGCTGAGCACCCGGAAGGCAATCGCTTCCTTGCTGTCCCTGTAATCATACTTCCTGTTGGCAATGGTTTCAA
>DATJDO010000140.1:0-8661 GCA_035497375.1 Chitinophagaceae bacterium
GTTTGCTGCCAAAGTAGCAAACACCGTATTGGGTGGCGGATCGCAGGGACGCCTGTTCCTGAACCTGCGTGAAAAACACGCCTGGACTTATGGCTCTTACTCCAGCCTGAACTCAGATATCCTGATCGGCTCGTTTGCTGCCGAAGCTAAAGCCCGCAATCCTGTAAGTGATAGCTCTGTAGCAGAAATTCTGAATGAAATGAGCCGCCTGCAGACAGAAACTGTCGAAGCAGAAGCTTTGCAGAATACGATCAGTTATATCGGAGGAAACTTTGCCATCGGCCTGGAATCTCCTGAGCGTGTAGCACAATATGCGATTAACATCGACCGCTATAAATTGCCTGCTGATTACTACCAGAACTACCTGAAAAACCTGAATGCAGTAACTGCCACTGATGTAAAAGCTGCAGCGCAGAAATACATCAACCCCCGCAATGTGTATATCATTGTTGTCGGTAGCAAAGACGAAGTAGCGTCAAAAGTGGGTCGCTTCGCCAAAAATAATATCATCACTTACTACGACAATTATGGTAATGTAATTGTGCCTTCCGAAACCAAATCGGCCGGTAATGTAAAGGCGGCAGACATCCTCAAGAATTATGCCAATGCCATCGGTGGCGAGAAAGTATTGACCGGCTTGAAAGACCTCAAAACTGTGCGTAAAGCAGTCATGTCACGAGGTGGCCAGACTGCAGAACTGACGATGATGACCTTCCAGAAAGAGAATACCAAAATGAAATTCGTTCTGAATGTGAATGCGAATGGAGAAACGATGAACATCCAGCGTATGACCCTGAACGGCGATAAAGCTTTTGTAGAAGCACAGGGCAGAAAAACACAACTGACCGGTGATGAGCTGGAAGAAGCAAAAGAGCAAGCTGACCTGCAGGGTGAACTGCACCCCGAAAAAAATGGCGATCAGTACAGCGTAAAAGGTATTGTAACCCTGGACGGTAAAGACGCTTATATGGTGGAAGCAGTCGATAAAAAAGGCAAAAAATCAACCATGTTCTACGATGTGGCTTCTTCTTTCCTGGTGAAGCAAGTGAGCGCTGGCGAAGGCGACAATCCCGGCCAGATCATCGAGTTTGGTGAGTACAAAGAAGTACCCGGAAGCAATGGGTATAAAATTCCTTATTCCATGAAGATGAATGGTGGCGATTTCCGTATCCAGACTGCCGATGTGAACAAAGGTATTTCAGACAAAGAATTTGAATAGCCTGTACAAACCTGTAAGGTTTAAACCCTTATAGGTTTTCTATAAAAGAAGCGCCGCAAACAAAGTTTGCGGCGCTTCTTTATGTTTAGGGTATATCTTAAAAGTTGAAGGGTACTCCGGTGTAATTCTGTGGCGTGATCGCTTTCAGCTCTTTCTTTAGCTTGACGGGGATCTTCAGGCTGTCGATAAACTGGTGCATCGTGGTTTTGTTGATGCCGTTTTTGCCGCGTGTCAGTTCCTTCAGCGCTTCATACGGTTGGGGAAATTGTTCGCGGCGCAACACTGTTTGTATGGCTTCGGCCACTACAGCCCAGTTGTTTTCCAGGTCTGTCTCCAGGCGTGCCTGGTTCAGCAGCAGTTTTCCGATTCCTTTTTCCAGCGAGCGCAGGGCCAGGTAGCTGTGGGCCATCGGTACGCCAATGTTGCGCAGTACAGTGCTGTCCGTAAGGTCGCGTTGCAGGCGGCTGATCGGCAGTTTGGCGGCCAGGTGCTCATACAGCGCGTTCGCAATCCCCAGATTGCCTTCTGCATTTTCAAAATCTATGGGGTTCACTTTATGTGGCATCGCCGAAGAACCGATCTCACCTTTTTTGGTCTGCTGTTTGAAATAATCCATCGAGATGTACGTCCAGATATCACGGGCAAAATCGATCAGGATATTGTTGATGCGCTTCAGCGTATCGAACTGAGCCGCCAGGTTATCGTAGTGCTCGATCTGCGTGGTGTATTGCATACGTTCCAGGTCCAGCTTTTTGCTGACAAAGTCATTGCCGAACTTCACCCAGTCCATAGCCGGGAAGGCCACATAATGTGCATTAAAGTTACCCGTGGCACCACCGAACTTAGCTGCAAACGGCAGGTGTGACAATTGCAGTACCTGCCCTTCCAGGCGTTCTACAAACACCATGATCTCCTTGCCCAGTGTGGTCGGTGAAGCAGGTTGCCCATGTGTGCGTGCCAGCATGGATACATTCTTCCAACTTTTCGCCATTTTGCGCAGCTGCAGGATCAGGTTGTGTAAAGAAGGTAAATATTCCTCTTCGATAGCGTTTTTCCAGGAGAGCGGTATCGCCGTATTGTTGATGTCTTGTGAGGTCAGCCCGAAATGCACCCATTCCGCACATTGCTCCGCACCCAGGGCAGTGATTTTCTCCTTCAGGAAATATTCTACCGCTTTCACATCGTGGTTCGTGATGCGCTCTGTTGCTTTGATTTTTGCCGCATCTTCTTCGCTGAAGTCCTGGTAAATAGCCCTCAGTTTCGCCGGTTTTACCGATGCCGGCAGTGTGAAGATTTTTTTCTCTGCCAGGAACAGGAAATATTCCACTTCTACCAATACCCTGTAGCGGATAAGGCCGTATTCAGAAAAATAAGGGGCCAATGAAGCTAATTGTGCCCTGTAGCGCCCGTCTATGGGGCTGATCGCGGATAATGCCGTTAAGTCCATGGGCGCAAAGATAAACCTTGATCGCCCATTTATAAAGTGTTTCGGAAAATGCGCGTAATACCTCACTCATTCAATCCGGTCATGTTTTCATGCTCATTAAAAAGCACCCTTCTTTCGAAGAGTGCCTTGTTTTAAGCAGAGTGGATTTTATGGATTCAAGGCAACCTGTACAGTTCCGCCTACAGCAGTAAGCGTGATCGTGTAGGGTGTTCCATCGCTGAAAGTTACAGTGTAAGTACCCAGAGCGCCGGTACAAAATGGTTGATCATAGTCTCCGCCTGTCCTGACATTGAACATTTTGATTCTTGATATCCAGGATGCACCCGGACCTTTCCATGCAGCCGTAGGGGCATTTACGGTAGAAGTGATCCCCAAAAGTGCACCATAATTAAATGTAAAGTCCGTCACGGCACATGCCGGTGGAGGGGCGTTGTGTCCCATAAGATAAAATACAAAATCTCCTGGTGTCGCCTCAACATTTTGAGTAAATTGAACGCTTGCATACTGAGCTTTTGCCATAAACGACAAACACAATAAGGCAACAATTGCACATAGCTTTTTCATAAAATACACGCCATTTGATTAATATGGCGATATGAACTTATAAAGTGCATTTGCATTATTTGAGGGAAATCTTACCAACGGTTGTTTTATTTTCTAAATGGTAAACAAAAAACACCGCTCATCATATAGGTGCCTTCGGAAGATAACCTGGTTGGCCTTAGCGGGATGCCTGACTGTATCAGGCATAAAAAAAACCACCTCTTCAGAGGTGGTTGTAAAAAAACTTCTGGAAAATCTAGTCTTTCCGGCCACCGAACAGACGCAGCAGCAACAGGAAAATGTTGATGAAATCCAGGTACAGGGTCAGGGCACCGAGGATACCCAGTTTTTTACCGTCGTTTGCAGAAATCTCTCCGTATTCCACTCCGGCACCAATATTTTTCAGTTTTTGTACATCCCATGCAGTAAGACCAGTGAAGACGATCACACCGATCACGCTGACCAGGTAGCCCATCGTATTGCTTTTCAGGAACATATTGATGACCATCGCAATGACCACGCCGATCAGGCCCATTGTCATGATGCGACCGAAAGAAGTCAGGTCTTTTTTAGTTGTATACCCCATCACCGCCATCACACCAAACATAGCCGCTGCAGAAGCAAAGCAACCGATCACAGAACTAGTGGTGTAGGTCAGGAGGATAAAGCTGAAACTGATACCATTGATGGCTGCATAGGCCATAAACAAACCGATCAGGGCCGGTGCAGACAGGCGCTGAAAGGCAAAGCTCATCAGCAATACGAAGCCGATGGGGGCAAACATCACCACATAGCCCAGTATGCTGAGACCTCCACGGCCGGTGCTTGGATTATAAGTGATCAGGTATTCCATCAGTGCAGGACTGTTCGAAAACAGCAGTGCAAAGACCGTGGAGATACCGAGTGCGGCAAACATCCACATAAAGACATTGGCAATGTAGGTAGAGGACAGGCTGCCTGTCACGTTTACCTTAGAGCTTTCCACCGTGTAGTTGGTGAAATTGTGTTGGTTGTTCATGCTTGATTATGTTATTGATACTTCCGTAAAATTAAATGAAAAGGAGATGATTTCCTTGCGTACAATTGTTAAAAATAAAAGGGGCGGTAGTTCCGCCCCTTATTAATTCTGGATACTTGAATTTTAGTCCGCCTGGTGGAAAGGGTAGCGGTAATTCGTTACCGGTACGTAAGTTTCCTTGATGGTGCGGAAGCTCAGCCAGCGGTACAGGTTCAGCGGTGCTCCGGCTTTATCGTTGGTGCCGGAAGCCCTTGCGCCACCAAAAGGTTGTTGTCCGACAACAGCGCCTGTAGGCTTGTCGTTGATGTAGAAATTGCCCGCCGCGTTCGTCAGTTTTTTCGTCATCACAGCCAGCGCATAACGGTCTTGTGAGAAGATAGCGCCGGTGAGTGCGTACGGAGAAGTGCTGTCTACGATATCCAGCATGGCTTCCCAATTATCTGCTTCGTAGACATGCATGGTCAGTACGGGGCCGAACAGCTCTTCGCACATCGTCACATATTTAGGATCAGTTGTTTCAATTACAGTCGGTTCGATAAACCAGCCTTTGGATTTGTCGTAGCCGCCGCCTGCAAAGATGCTGGCTACACCGTTCGAGGCTTTCACGCCGTCGATATAGGCCGCCAGTTTGTCAAAAGATTTTTCATCAATCACTGCGTTCACAAAATTGGTAAAATCGTCAACCGGACCCATTTTCAGGGTTTTCATTTCAGCCAGCAATTTGCTTTTCACTTCTTCGGCCATATTGGAAGGGATATAAGCCCTGGAAGCCGCAGAACATTTCTGCCCCTGGTACTCGAAGGCACCACGTACCATGTTTGCTACTACAGCATCTACATTGGCTGCAGGGTGTGCAAAGATGAAATCCTTGCCGCCCGTTTCGCCGACAATGCGCGGGTAGGTTTTGTACTTGCTGATGTTTTCTCCGATTGTTTTCCAGATCTGCTGGAACACGCCGGTAGAACCCGTAAAGTGAATGCCTGCAAAATCAGGGTGTTTGAAGCTGATATCGCCGATGGCAGAGCCTGAAGGGTAGATCAGGTTGATCACGCCTGCAGGGAGCCCTGCTTCGATCAGGATCTGCATGAATACGGATGCCGCCAGCACCTGTGTGTTGGCCGGTTTCCAGACCACTACGTTGCCACACATGGCAGGTGCTGTGGGCAGGTTGCCGCCGATAGCCGTGAAGTTAAACGGTGTAATGGCCACCACAAAACCTTCCAGCGGACGATATTCCAGGCGGTTGTTGAAGCCTTGCGGAGACAATGGCTGTTCGTTGTAGATCTTCGACAGGAAGTGCACATTAAAGCGCAGGAAGTCAATCAGCTCGCAGGCGCTGTCAATCTCGGCCTGGTAAGCGTTTTTACTTTGTCCCAGCATGGTTGCTGCGTTCATCACAAAGCGGTATTTCGTCGCCAGCAGTTCTGCTGCCTTCATAAAGATGGCTGCACGGTGCTCCCAGGGCGTATTGGCCCATTGCTCGCGGGCAGCCAGGGCCGCAGCGATCGCATCGTTGATATGTTCGTTGCCGCTCACATGGAAGCTGCCGATCAGGTGGGCCGTTTCATGCGGGGGGCGCAATTCTGTTTGTTTGTCGCTGCGCACCTCTTTACCGTTGATGTACATCGGTATATCATGCGTTTTGCTTTTGAGTTCTTTCAGCGCGTCCTGCAAAGCTTTGCGTTCTTTGCTGCCAGGTGCGTAGGAAAGTACCGGTTCATTTACCGGTTCGTGAAAATGAAAATGTCCGTTATGCATAAAGTAAAACTGTTTGAAAAAAGGGTAAAACGAGGTGCAAAGGTAACAGGGTTTTATTGATTGTCTTTTGTTTTAAGGCTTGTTTATGAGTTAATTATTATTTTTATATTTGTTTATGAAATTTGACCCCATGAAACTGCTGTTATTGTATGTCCTGCTAATCTGTTTGCCCTTAAAGGGCTATATGCAGCTTGTTTCCTCCTATAGATGGGTTGCTTTGTTTGAAAGCAGTAAGCTTATTCGGAGTATGCCATTTAACATCACTACGGATGATAGCGCCAATGTTTTTATGGTAGGAATGATGAGGGATACTGTTGATTTGGATCCTGGCCCGGGAGTGTACCGGCTGGACACGATGGCTGGTAAAGTATTCATTATAAAGCTGGATTCTTCCGGCAGATTTAAGTGGGCACACAATATAGGAAACTCTTACAGTAGTTATGGACGGCTGCATGTAGATGCCGAAGGAAATGTCATTTTCACGTGTAGCGCAGATGAAGCCTATGATTACGATCCCGGTCCGGCAATTTTCCGCGTACCAGACAAGAGCATGATTATTCGAAAGTTTGATAATAACGGTAACCTTTTATGGGTAAAGTCCCTGGATAAAAAAAATCCTGGTGGAGGAACGCTTGTACGTGGATTGACCACAGATGAGTCTGGTAATATTTACCTGCATGGTTACATATCTGGTGTTGTTGACATTGATCCCGGCGTGGGCATTTTTGAGGTCCGGTGCGATGGGATGTATGAGTGGGGTGGCTTTGTCTGCAAGCTTGACCGGAATGGGAATTTCAATTGGGGAAAATTTCTGCATTGTGGTGCTCCTTCAGCTTCCTGGGGGGTAAATAATGCCAATAGCCTGTTTTTGGATTCTAAAAAGAATCTTTATTTCACGGGGTCCTATACCGGTAGTGTGGACTTCGATCCCGGACCTGGCACTTTTACCATGGCAACAGCAACAGGCACCACTGAAGGCTTTGTTTGTAAGCTCGATGGTTCGGGCAATTTTATCTGGGCAAGGCGAATGTCTGGATTCTATGTGCAGGAAACTGTGCTTGCCGGGGATCAGCAGGATAATGTATATATCGCTGGTATTTTTAGTTATTCGATCGACCCTTCTCCTGGATGGCATAGCTATATACTGAATGCCCGGGGCCCGAGTACTAATACTTTCGTCATGAAGCTGGATACCGCGGGTACACTTAAGTGGGCAAAGGGCATTTACGCAAAAAAGGGTGCAGGAAACCAAAACTTTATCGATGTGGACAAGCGCAGACATATTTACCTTACCGGATTTTTAATAGACAGTGTTTTCCTTTACGACAGAAGCAAGCAGTATACGCTTACGAAGGCAGATGACGATGAGGCTGGTATTTTAATAAAATTAGATAGCGGCGGGAAGCTGCTGGGAAGTAAGGTGCTCGCTGCCATCGACGCACGGAGCATGCTTTATACAACCTACGTAGATAAGCAAAGTAATATCTATTTTGCCGGCAACTTTGAGGATTCGGTATTGCTGGATCCGGATGCCACTGCCACACGGTTCTTTTTAAAGCGCAGAAGTGCGATGTACTTGATGAAACTGGCTCAACCCATACCGGTATCACTGCATTCCTTCAGCACAGCAGAAAACTGCTCCGTATACCCCAACCCGACAAACGGGCCGCTGACCCTGCTCATAGAAGGCTTTGAAAAAGAAGCTGTGGCAGAAGTGTTCAGTATAGATGGTCGTAGCCTGCTGTCGCAAACCACGACACAAAGCCAGGTAGCACTCGATATCAGTAATTACCCCTCGGGGATGTACCTGGTCCGGGTCAGCGATGCGCAACGGAAAACCTATATCAAAGTATTGAAGCAATAATTCATTCTCAACGAAAACAAAAAAGCCATGAAACACCTTACCCTTTATCTTGCCCCCTTTCTGCTGTCGTTTACAGCCTTTAAAGCTTTCCCCAAGGCTGCCGGATACCGGAGATCACAAAGTAGCCCTATGAGCTGCCTGTTGCTATTTGTTTTGCTGATCTGCCTGCCCTTAAAAGGCTATATGCAGTTGACTACACCCTTTAAGTGGGCAAAAATGATATCCGGAAAAGGCTATTTGGGTATCTTAGTGACGGATGCAAAAATAGATGATAGCGGAAACGTGATCATCTGCGGACAGTTCAGCGATAGCGCCGACTTTGATCCCGGTCCCGCAGTACACATACTTAGGGAGGACTCTGGCAATGTTTTTTTAGTAAAGCTGGATTCTTCGGGAAAATTCAAATGGGCCAGAAATTTTGGTAATAGTAGTTATGTGTTTCTGAACGTAGATCATAAGGGTACTATTTTTTGTGCAGGTACTGCCAGGGAAGATGCGGATTTTGATCCGGGTCCGGCGGTAGTTACCGTGCCAAAATTCAGCAGCTTTATTACAAAATGGGAACCTGACGGAACATTTTCATGGGTTCGCGATATCAGGTGCCTGGATTTGTACCCAGGAGGGGGGATAGGTGCCAGAGAAATACATACGGATGGTTCGGGCAATGTGTACATTTTGGGATTGTATTGTGGCAGTATAGATGTAGATCCTGGTCCCCTGGTCAGGGTATTCAATTGCGGAGTTTGTGGTAGTTCCGGAGGTACCTATTTGATAAAGCTTGATGAAAACGGAGCTTTAGTTTGGGCGAAAAA
>DATJDO010000141.1:0-7066 GCA_035497375.1 Chitinophagaceae bacterium
GGTGCATCCCAATAAAAACATGAAAATTGAGACCTGGATCATTAACGGATGGCAGAGTTATGGTAAGTTCAACAGTATGCCCGGCCTGGGCGGTAGCGTTACTTATCTGTCCAGTAACAGCAATCTGAAACTGATCAGCAACGACTACTACGGATCCGATGCAGCAGGTATCCCGGGCCGCAAGCGCTTCCATTCAGACAACAGTATGCTGCTGCGTTACTACAACCGCCCCCATGCAAAAGGAATCAGCCGGATGGCTTTCTCGCTGACCGGCGACATCGGTTTTGAGAAAGGAGGAGGTGTGAACGGGTTTACAAACGGTGATGCTACACAAGGACCCGCCCAGTATTTTGCCAGCGCCATGTTCTACAACAGGATCTGGTTTGCCCAAAACAAACTGGCTTGGACTGTGGGTGGAGGCATCATGACCAATCCCGGCCGCTACCTCGTGCTCTACCCTACCGGTCAGGCCAGCCCCTTGCCCAATCCCACAAACCCTACGCAAACAGAAGGCGCGTTTCCCTTCAGTGCAAATCCCGGCGATAAATTTACCGGCTGGGATTGCTCTACAAACTTCGATTTCATGCCCAACCAAAGCCTGACCTTCCGGCTTGAATTCGTGTACCGCAACTCCAGCGTACCGTACTTTGCAGGCAAAGGCGGTGTTACTTCCCAAACCGGGTACAGTACCGCTGCACTGGATCCTAACTGGCGGCCCGACCTGGTCAAATCCGAAAGCAGGGTTGTACTGGCAGCATTGTTCCGCCTGTAAAATCGGCCATAAAGCAGGTACACGAAGTATCTGCTTTATGGCTATTTTTATATCGTGAAAGCCTTTTCAAACTCAAATCATCCCAGCGGGAAATAGTACATGCCGGCAGCAGAAGAAAAGGATAAATCGGTGCAACACTTCCTGGATATGATCAAAAAATCCAGGAAAGGGAAGCTGAAAATCTATATCGGCATGAGCGCCGGTGTAGGCAAAAGCTACAGGATGCTGCAGGAAGCCCATGCTTTGCTGCGGAATGGCATTGATGTGAAAATCGGTTTTATTGAAACCCACAAGCGGGCGGAGACACAGGCCTTGCTGGAAGGCCTTCCGCTGATCCCGCGCAGGCAATTGTTTTATAAAGGGAAAGAGCTGGACGAGCTGGATGTACAGGCCGTGATCAACCTGCGGCCGGAAGTGGTGGTGATCGATGAACTCGCGCATACGAACATCGAAGGAAGTAAAAACGAGAAGCGCTGGCAGGATGTGCTGGAAATACTGGATAACGGCATCAACGTCATTTCGGCCGTCAACATACAGCATATAGAAAGCCTGAATGACGAAGTGAAATCCATCACCGGTATCGAGGTCCGGGAGAGGATACCTGATAGCGTGCTGGCGCAGGCAGACGAGGTCGTGAACATCGATCTCACTTCCGACGAACTGATCTCGAGATTGAAGGAAGGGAAAATCTACACCACCGACAAGATCGATACTGCCCTGCAACATTTCTTCCAATCAGATCATATCTTACAATTGCGGGAACTCGCCTTAAAAGAAGTTGCTTCGCAGGTGGAGCGCAAAGTCGAGTCTGAAGTCAACAAACATTTATCGATAAAGCACGAGCGCTTCCTGGCCTGTATCAGCAGCAACGATAAAACGGCAAAAACCGTCATCCGGAAAACTGCCAGGCTGGCCAATTACTACAACAGTAAATGGTACGTATTGTATGTGCAGGTTCCTTCCGAGCGGCCGGAAAGAATAGCCCTGGACCGGCAGCGCCACCTGATCAATAACTTTAAACTGGCCACAGAACTGCATGCGGAGGTGATACAGGCGCAAAGCACGGCCATAGCTAAAACAATTGTCGAACAGGCCGAAGAAAAGGGCATCACAACCATCTGTATCGGGAAGCCCCACCTGAACCTGCTGAAAATCATCCTGTCGACTAACGTGTTTAACGAATTGCTGAAGAAATTATCTGCCAATACCATTGACCTTGTAATCCTCTCCTGATGAAAATAAAGACCAAACTGACTTTAGGAATCGGGCTTTTGTTTCTGCTGATCATCATCTCGGGAATTGTCAGCTCTCTGTACATCCAGGTGCTGAAGTCGGATACGGAAAACATACTCTCCGCCAACTACAATACCCTGGAATATACGCAGGGCATGCTGCAGTCATTTGACCCCGGAGACCACCCCTCCATAGAGCAGTTCGATCATTACCTGAAGCAGCAGGAACTAACGATTACAGAAGCAGGAGAAGCAGCGGCAACACATGATGTAAGGACCAGTTTCGATCAGTACAGGGCAACAAAAGACAGCAGCCTGGTCCCCGCCATCAAACGGGATATTTTCAAGATCATGGAGATGAATATGCAGGCCATACAAAGAAAAAGCAAGCTGGCTCAGCAGACTGCCGAAAACGGTACGAACTGGATTGCACTCACGGGTGTGGTTTGTTTCCTGTTTGCCCTGATCCTGCTGATTAACCTGCCTTCCAGCATCTCCAACCCCATCAGGGAGCTTTCTGAAAGTATCAAACAGATTGCCGCACGCAAGTATTCGGAAAGGGTCAGCTTCGAAAATAAAGGCGAGTTTACGGAACTGGCTACATCCTTCAATATCATGGCAGAAAAGCTCCAGGAGTATGACAACAGTTCCCTGGCCAGCCTGATGATGGAAAAGAAACGCATTGAAGCGCTGATCAGCAATATGACCGACCCCGTTATCGGGTTTGATGAAAAACGCAACATACTCTTCGTCAACGAAGCCGCAACAAAAGTGATCGGCCTATCGCAAAAAGAATTAACCGGCAAACAGGCCACATCCCTGGCCCCTGGCAATGACCTGCTGAATGTGTTGGTCCGGGAGATTGAAAACAGCGAACCCGGCAACAAGCCGGGACCATTGAAAATTTTCGCAGATCATAAAGAAAGCTACTTCGAAAAAGAGATGCTGAACATCTCCATCATACTGACAGGAGAAGTAGCGCCGTTGCCGGTCGGGCATGTGATCATCCTGCGCAACATCACGGAATACAAAGAACTTGATGTTGCAAAAACCCATTTTATAGCAAGGGTCTCACACGAATTCAAAACACCGATTTCCTCGATGAAGATGAGCCTGCAATTGCTCCGGAACACCCGTATCGGCCCGCTGAATGAGGAACAGGCACAACTCATAGACAGCATCAATGAAGACGCCAACAGGCTCTTAAAATTTACAGGAGAATTGCTGGATATGACGCAGGTGGAGAGCGGAAACATTAAAGTCTCCGTGCTTCCGAACGATGCGCGGGCGCTGCTGCAACTGGCCCTTGAGGCAACGAAGACACAGGCCTTGCAAAAAAACATCAGGCTGGACATCAGCCTGCCGGACGATTTGCCGCAGATACAGGCCGATGCCGAGAAGACGGTATGGGTAATGACCAATCTTTTGTCGAATGCCATCCGCTACTCCTATGACGACTCCACCATTTATATCCATATGGCGCAGAACGGCAACAGGCTTGATTTTTCTGTACAGGATACCGGGCAGGGCATTGCCGCAAAATATAAAGACCGCATTTTCGATAAATACTTCAGGGTACCCGGCACCCAACAGGAAGGTACGGGCCTGGGTCTGGCTATCTGCAAAGAATTTATTGAAGCGCAGGGTGGACAAATAAGCGTAGAAAGCGACTATGGCAGCGGCAGCACCTTTACCGTTTCTTTTAACCGGGTGGTATAAGCTCACGGACTACCTGCCCGAAATTTACTCTTCTTCCCCAGGCATTAAAAAATCCCCGCATTCGGGGATTTTTTAATGCTGTTACTCATAAGGTAAAAAAAACAATCTGTCTGCATTACTGCGATCCTGCAGCCTTGCTATCCGTTTAAAGAGATGTTTTAATTATAAGATATTCTCAATTCAATTGCCCTTTCCAAAGCAGTCCTGATCTCGGGCTGCGATACAGATACCCTGGATAAAACCCATTGGAGAAATGCGATATCGCAGGCCAGGGTTACCTGTTCCAGGTGCGTATACAAACACACTTTAGGCAGCTCATTCATTGTAGTAATTATTGATTATAACGTGTCACCAAATATAGCAACAATTTACTGCCATGCAGTATAGATTAAAGTGCAGCTATATGATAATATTATTATGTTCATTTCTGGCATAATATTTGATGCTCATAAACTACTTTGAGACCTGAATATATTTACACACACGACTACAGTCATTACAGTATGCTGACCAGACTATCGCTACAACTGATCATAGCTGTTTTAATCACCTTTCTTTTGATTGGTATCGCGCCAGGCAACTTTTACCTGAGAACAGAGCAGCTATCAATTGACTGGTTGAGTGTTTTTATTTTTATCGGCACACTGTGGGCTGCACAAATTATCTGTTTTCGCCTGTTTCACCGGTTTTCGTTTTATAAAAGATGGGGCTTATCTCTTCTTGTTGCGCTTCCTGCCGGAATATTCGCTGCACTGTTCTTGTATTCCCTGATCTTCTCCCTGCTGTGGGCTAGCGAGCTGTAGTTTTCTTTTTACTGAGGCCCCTGCCACTTCTCTTTCCAAAAGAACTGAAACTGATATACAACGGCACAAGCCAACCCCAATGCGAACAGACCTTGGTTACCTGGTGAAATAAAGCCGCTCTTGGTGCAGGATTTCGGTTAGGAATACCATAATCGACCACAGAAAATACCCTGTCAATATCAGAAGAATCCAGCATCGTATTCTGATACAGTTTATACTGCTCTTTTTCCCTCAGGATATGCTCCAGGCTCTTGCGCCTCTCGTCCATTGCCTTCAGATCAGGTTTGATATCGAGATCAAAGAAATACCACCTGTCGTTCACAAAGGCTTCAGTAGTATAATGCCCGCTTAAGCCCACCTTCCGGGCCGGGATTCCAAACCTTTTACACAAAGCCATGAAAACGATACTGACCTGGCTGCAGGCTGCCCCGTTTCCCTTAAGGATATCATCCGGTATTACTTTAGCTGACAAATTTCGCCAAATCAGTTTCCCGGTTACAACTGCAATCCAGTTTTCTCTTAGCGAGTATACCGAATAGGCATGTACAAACCGTTTCTTCAGCAGGTTTTCCGCATTTTGCAGGAGCAGATACTTGTTTGCGGTATCGCGGGTATGGGTCAGCAGGTACAGGTAAAGATTGTCAACGGAAGTAAATTTTTCTGCTACAGCAAGCTGGAACTCTTCGGCCTGCTTTGGTTTTTGCGCCTTTTCCTTTCCTGTAGACACGTAGTCAGCAAAAGGATCAATTACATTCGGCATAAAATTCATACCCAGCATACCGGCAGCAAGTAGCAGCCAAAGCAAAGGGGGAACCCAAAAAGCAGACTTTGGAGCGCACAAAGCCCCGAAAACAGGAATAGACCCGCTTTTTAGTGGTTTTTTCATTTACATCTCGTATTAACACTTACCTTTTTCTATATATTGGTGGCAGAAAGAAGGTATCCTGAATGAACAGGAGAAAGGAGATTGGCGCTACTTTGTTCCGTTAAACAGGAGGCCGAAATTAGTCTATTATTACGTTAAGAATACTCTAAAATCTATATTTGGTAACATATATAAATTGTACGTTTAAAAGTCCGCCTGTAAAACTGATTTGCCATTTTTGAATATGACCACTCCGGTAAAACTGTATTATAATTATCCACTGCTTTTGATAAAATATTTCTGCATCCTGTGCACAGCTTTTTACCTGGAACAGTACAAAGGCGCGCACCTTCTATATCAGGTCCGGCGGTGATGACGGCTTATCCGGCTTGTCGCTGACTGAGGCCTGGGCTTCAACTTCCAAAATCAGCGCCACTGACTTTGAAGCCGGTGACAGCATATTGCTGGAAGGCGGCAGCATCTTCACCGGTGGGATGTACTTTTCGGAGGAAGACTCTGCGCAGATCAGCGTGCCCCTGTATATCAGCTCCTATGGCGCTGCAAGGGCTATGATTGATGCAGGAAAAGGCTTCGGCCTTTATGCTTACAATGTCGGCACCATACATGTACACAACATTGACTTCAGAGGGCTTGATCCTGACTCCAGCAGCCAGGCGGGCATCTATTTTTATACCGACCAGCCATCAGGCAAAAAATACAAACAGGTCACGCTGAGCAATATCGACGTTTCCAACTTCGAAAGCGGGATTCAGTTCGGCTCCTGGCATAGTTCATACCCCGGATATTCCAAGATCTTCATCAGTCAGGTGCATGCGTACCATAATTTAAGAAACGGGATCAGCACCTTTGACCTGGCAGAACAAACAACTACCCTGCTGGCACACGACAGCTTTCATATCAGCTATTGCTACCTGGAAGATAACGGCTTCAGTGGTCTTGTACTGGGCGGTGTAAACGGAGCACTTGTAGAGCGGGTAAAAGCTTCCCGTACAGGACAGCTCCACAACAAAGGCATTGTCGGCATCTGGACATGGAATGCGAAGGATATCATTTTCCGGCATTGCGTGGCAGACAGTACCCGTACAGACGGGGGTGATGGCGGTGGCTTTGACATTGACGGCGGAACGGAGAACTGTGTTATTCAGTATTGCTACGCCTTCTTCAATGACGGCCCCGGCTTTATGCATTGTGATTACCCTAAGTCGCGTCCGACCCGAAACAACGTTATCCGCTACAACATCAGTGAATCGGACGGCCAACAACCATTTCGTGACAAATGCAGTATGGCCTTTATCAGCTGGGGAACAGGTCTGGACAACTGCAGCTTCTATAACAACACTTGCTATACGGGCAACAAGGGACACGGCAATATCAATTGCCTGCAGGCCTACATATTGGATGACCACGACGACAAACCCTTGTTGCAGCGCTGTAGCGCCTTCAATAATATTTTGTACGCCGCGGGAGATAGCAACAAGCTGGTCCGCTTCAGTAACGGCAGGGATTTCATTATCGACACCAATAGCCTGAAACTGGTTTGCAACAATTATTTTGCCGCAAAAACCACCTCGGCGCGCTGGGAAGATGGCTTAGGTACCTATACCCTTTTCAGTGACTGGCAATCGGCTTCCGGGCAGGAGTCATTGTTTGGGAA
>DATJDO010000142.1:0-4626 GCA_035497375.1 Chitinophagaceae bacterium
GTTCCGCTTCTGCAAGACTTTCTATCGTGTCTGCATAGCTGATGTTGCCGAGGCAGCGGTCAGCGTCTTCCTTACCGAGCTTTCCTTTTTCCACCAGTTTTGCAAAGCTGTTCTTTAAAGAAAGCTCTGCTTTTTGCAGCGCAGCGCCGTTCGTGTCAAAAAGCACTACTGTATGGCCCGCAGTTGCGATAACCTGTGCGATACCGCTACCCATTGCACCACTTCCTATAATTCCTGATTTCATGCCTGTACTTGTCTGTTCGGCGCCAAAAATAGAAAAATAATGCTGCTCCAGCTACAGGTTTTTAGTAAGGCCTGAAAGAAATAAGTTTGTAGTAACCGGTATTTGAGGTGCTGAACCTGGGCCTGAACCCCAACATGTACAGCATCGATCTTAATCTGGAGCGGTTCTTGTAGATGATACCCAGCTGCCAGCTGGCATAGAAGTAATGGTAGCCCTTACTGTTCTTAAAAATGAAATTACGGGAAGTATAGGCGGGCAAAGAGGCTTGTATCATAAAGGGCATGTCGGATAACCAGGTTATATTCCGGTGTGGCATGCGCCACGAAGAGTCGGTATTTTGTTCTTTATGCTTTCCGCTGCAATAGGTTTGGCGGCTGATGATGTTTTGCACCGTGTGCCATTTCTCTTTTTCGATGGCCTGGCACAGGCGACAGTGGAGCGGGCAGAAAGCGGTAGGAACAGTTTTCTGCTCTACGGGTTTCCCGGCAGTAATGACAATACTGGCATAGTTGCTGTTCAGGCCTTCTTCGGGCAGGGTCAGTTTGTTGGTATCCAGCACCTGGTCCTTTTTAAAAGGGGACTTTTTGTTGAAGACATAGGCTGATAAGGTATCAGACCATGGATCGTACCAGGCCAGTACGGCATACCTGCCAGGTCCTAGGCCCTGCAAAAGGTGTTGTGCTTCAATGTGCCGCTTGTATTGGATTGTATCGTTGACAAACAAGGGGATGGTGGTTGTCTGACCCGGCTGAATGTATTTGAAAAGATTACCGGATGTGGGTTGCGGGATACCGGGCATTAATATTTCGCGGCTTTCGCGTGCAATTTCCCGGTAGGAATTACCCTCTATAGTAAAGACAGAAAGGTAAATGAGCTTGCTGCCATTTTTCTTATTGCCGGGTAGCAGTATGGAATATGGCTTGGTGCTGTTGTTGGTAAAACCAAGCCGGAATACTATAGGTTCCTGCACACTGTAGGTATCTTTTACCGCAGCCAGGTCCATGCGCAAGAGTATGGGATACAAGTCGGCAAAAGATTGATAACAGCAGTACAGGGAAAGTAACAGGAATAAGAAACACCTCTTTATCATAATCGGATAACGCTTTATCAGCCTGGAAAGTCTGCTGCCGGCCCGCATTTTCTTTCACGATTTCGGCTTATGTTTTCAACATTTACGGATTAACAATGCTTTATTTCTGTGTAAACATCGTTCTTTCTAATTTGCTGCTGTATCAAAAAACCAATGTTTATGAAAAAGCTAGCAATTTTAGGAATTTCAGCAATCGCTTTCACTGCTTGTAACGATAATTCAGCCGAGCTGGCAAGGCTTCAGCAACAGAGGAGTGTGGATTCAATAAGGATTGTCATGCAGGAACAGCAGGCTGAAGCTGCCCGCCAACGGTCTATAGATTCTCTTAATGCTATTGCAGCAGAAGAAAAGGCAGCATCAGCGCAGCGGGAGGCCAGTGCGGCAAGAAGTGCACGTCGTTCCTCTTCGGCCAACTATTCTTCGACTACCTATACCGGTAATGCCGCCAGTGCTGCTCCGGCCACTCCGCAAAGAAAAGGCTGGAGCGGAGCCGCTAAAGGAGCCGCAATAGGGGCCGGCGTGGGTGCTGTATCGGGTGCCCTGATTGATGACCGTAAAGGTCGTGGTGCCATCATCGGCGGCCTGGCAGGAGCCGGTATCGGAGCGGGTACTGGTGCTATTGTGGACGATGCTAAAAAGAAGAAAGGAAAATAAGGCGGTGGTACACCACTGCCTATGTATCTTGCAGGATGATCAGGAACCTGCAGGAAACTATATTGCATAAAGGATGGAAAAGCCTTAAATCTGTCTGTTTTGATATACTTAGAAAATCCGGGAACTGGCAAACACAAACCCGGCAGGTATATGATACAGGCGATGCGGCTGCCATCCTTTTGTATGACCGGGTAAAGCGTACTGTAGTGCTGACCCGCCAGTTTCGCATCAATACTTACATGAATGGAAATAGCAGCGGTATGCTGCTGGAGGTCTGTGCGGGAAAACTGGATGGAGACAGTCCTGAAGATTGCATCACCAGGGAAGCGCAAGAAGAGACCGGCTATGCTATCCAACACGTCCGGAAGCTATTTGAAGCTTATATCGGGCCAGGGGCCATCACGGAAATTATTCATTTTTTTATCGGGCAGTACGACGAGACCATGAAGACCACAGCAGGGGGAGGACTTGAAGAGGAGGGTGAAGAGATAGAAGTCATAGAAATGCTGTTTGATGAGGCCTGGCAGATGCTGATGCGTGGCGAAATCATGGATGCAAAGACCATAGCATTGCTGCAATATGCAAAGCTGAATGAAGTCACTTTATTCCATTAATGCACTACTGTTGAACAATCGTTTTTTTGTTGCGGGATGTTTCCTGCTGAATGCTTACAGCGCCATCAGCCTGTTGTGCCTGTTGTTGCTTTTGTATATGGGCGACGCTTTGTTTGACTATATTGCCGTGCATTTCTTTGTGACCTTACTGATCCTTGTTTTTTCCTTGTTCTGGAGGAGTACCTATTTTCGTTATGAGCTGAATGAACTGGAAAGTGTAGCCGTAGTATACCGGTGGACGATGCGGGTACTGGTCATCACCTTTATACTTTACCTGTTATTGTACCTGCTTTTCGCTGCCTTACTTTTATTGGTATCGGGGCCACAGGATTATTGATCTTATACAGCGGGCAGGATGACGAGGCCATCTTCATCCAGGCAATCGAGTATCGCTTTATCTATACCAGCTTCTTTAAATGCCTGGTAAGCCGATCCGCCACTGAGTACGGACTGCCGGGCCGCCTGCTGCAGGTGGGAACGTTCGAAAATAGCCAATATGGTCGTATACGCACCAACGGTCGCTATCAGTATCGTGATACATTCTATAAATAGTTGCAATCCCTGCAAGGGTACATTGATATAGATCAGACCTGCCACCAGCAGCGCAAACAAGATCAGGGCCTTAAAGGAATGATCGTTTTCGTCTATCCATACGAAAGGGATAAAAAAGCTGATAAGGGGTATACCTAAAATGAAAAACCGGGTGGTCCAGTATTGGTGCACATAGCATAGGAGCTGATTGAGCGCCGTACATTTACTTTCCTTCAGTTTGTGCCAGAGCAATACACTATGCCCGCTGTTGGCGGTGTCGGGCAATTTCTGGTCTTCGCTGAATTTTACAAGATAGACCGGCTTGTACGCCAGTACGGCTCCCTGTATTTCGGTATTGACATAGGATGGATGCTGCGGATCGGGCACGACCACCATAGCATGCGCCTTGCGGATATTTTCCTGGATCCGGAAGTTCACTTCATCGTGGTGCAAGGCTTTGGTATAGGTAAAAAACAGGGTCCTGAACCCATGCTGCCCCAGTTGGTTTTTTATTGCTTCCGCGATTTCCGTTGTATTGACAGCGGCATCCGGGGCTGAATTTTTATAGGAAATAAAGACACGCGGTTTCCTCCATTTGCTGCTGAACAGGAAATACAGTAGGGCAAGGGCTTCAAAAAAAAGCAGGAAAACAAAACAATACAGAATAAAAAATATAGCCAGCAGCAGCATGATGGCTTTCAGGCGTTGCCAGTAGTGCGTACCGGAGCTGGTGCTCAAACTTTTCAGATCGGTACTGTCTCCGAAAAAATAATGTGTTATATCCGCAGAATAACCCGATGCCTCAAGATAGAAGAAGGTGCCCATCGCCAGTATAAGGCCGAGGAGGGCGGCCACTATTTTTTGCCCGGTTTTCATGCTTGTAAAATTATATAAGATTAATGAATCAAATATAAACAGGTTTACCGCTCAGGAAGAGTTTTTTCCGGACTGTTTAGCGGTGGCATTTGAAGTAATCGAAGGGCTCTTTACAATCCAGGCAGCGATAGAGCGCTTTGCAGGATGTAGATCCGAACTGGCTGACCAGTTCTGTATTCATAGAATGGCATTGCGGGCACTGAATCTTGTGGTCTTCACCAAAAAGCTCATCGACAATCGCATTGGATAAGGGCGGGGCAATACCGTATTCTTTCAATTTTCTTTTTCCTTCTTCGCTCATCCAGTCTGTGGTCCAGGCGGGGCTGAGCTGCGAAACAATGCTGCTGTCTTTGACACCGGCTTCCAGTAAAGCGATCCGTATGTTCATGGAGATCATGTCCATGGCAGGGCAGCCTGAATAGGTAGGGGTGATGGTAACAGTAACAGCGGGCTGATCGCCGGTATTGTCCAGCGATACAGCCCTTACGATACCCAGGTCAAGAATGCTGAGCACCGGCACCTCGGGGTCTGGCACAGATGCCAGCAAGGTCCAGATGTCTGCTTCATTTTTACCATTGTTGTCCCGGGTATTGTCTTTGGAGGTATTGCATTTCAGC
>DATJDO010000143.1:0-1751 GCA_035497375.1 Chitinophagaceae bacterium
CCACTGCGGCACGCCATTTGCGGTACACCAGGCGATCTGCCAGTTTGCGTTGCACTTCATAGCCGATCCCGTTTGCCCCATCCAGTTCGTACCGTTCGGCCAGCTGCATGCTCCAGTCAAAAATGCTTTTCTTCAGACCGCTGAGGTTTTCACCCGCTGTGGTGATGCGCTCCAGCACGCGCTCCAGTACCCTCGGCACGGCTACGAATATCTGGGGCCGGACCTCCCGGCAATTTTCCCCTATGGTTTCAAAACTCTCGGCATAATAAATGCTGACACCGTGATACAGGTACAGTATATTCAGGAAACGTTCATAAATATGGTTCAGCGGCAGAAAACTCAAAGCCCGCCATTGGCTGGTGAACGGTGCAATGTAGCGGCACACTTCCAGGTTGCTCAGGATATTGCGGTGCGACAACATCACCCCCTTCGGCTTACCGGTAGTACCGGAAGTGTACAGCAGTGTAAACATGTCTTCGCCTGATACGGCCTGTTTGGCATCTTCAATAGCCGCAGCATCATATGCCAGCCTGCCTTTTTCCTGGAAAGCGGTAAAATCCATTACCCCGTCTATGGTACGAAAACTGATGATCTGCTCCAGGTACTGCAGCTTGTCGCTGACGGCCTGCAACTTCTGGTAAACAGATTTGTCTGAAATAAAGAGGATACGGGCTTCCGAATGGTTCAGTATATACACCAGATCTTCGTTGCTGATGGTCGGGTAAATGGGGACGTTGGGCATGCCCAGTTGCTGGCTGCCAAAGTCCACAAAATTCCATTCGGGTATATTGGCGGCCATCAGTGCTACTTTATCGCCTTTGTGAAAGCCCGATGCCAGTAATGCTGCGCTGACCAGTTGCACCTGACTGGAGAATGCATCAAAGCTATACTGTTGCCATTGGCCTGCAGCTTTTGCATTCAGAATATCCTGCTTGGGGGCATAGGATTGCAGATGGTCCAGCAGATCAAATACGCGCGTCAGTTTCATAAGGCCCAATATGCTACTTTTTTATTGCATTTAAAAGAACTTCTGCCTTTTTAAAACAGCGCTAACAAGGTCTTCATTCTATAAAAGTCATCAAAATAGGACAAGAACGGGCGGCTAGTTATCTTAGCATCATTAAACCAAACCGTATGTTATCCAAGCTGACTATTTTATCGTCTTTTTTTGTCTTTTTATGCAGTACAGGCAAAGCTCAGGCGCTCAAACCGGGATTCGATAAGGAGGAATATATCGAAACACTGAAAATAAACTATAATGCGCATCTGGAACTGGGCTCCTGGTCCGATACGGCGGGCATACCGATGCCGCAGCACTACACATTTAATTACCGTTCTCCACGGGGTGCATTTGACAACATCTGGGATCTGTGGATCCACCGCAACAAACGCATAGCCCTCATCGCGGTACAGGGCAGCATACAAACCCAGGCCAGCTTCCTGGCCAACCTGTATGCCGCTATGGTGCCAGCTACAGGCACCCTGCAGCTGGACAGGAACAGTTCTTTTTCCTATCACCTGGCCGATCACCCCAATGCAGCGGTACACGCGGGCTGGCTGATTGCGATGGCCTACCTTTCTACAAGCATAGAACACAAGATCGACTCCTGCTACCGCTCCGGCATTAAAGAATTTATCCTTACCGGCCACAGCCAGGGCGGAGGTATTACCTTTTTACTGACCGCGCATCTGCGGCAGCTTGTGGCCAGTGGAAAACTGCCGGCCGACATCACATTTAAAACGTATTGCAG
>DATJDO010000144.1:0-6156 GCA_035497375.1 Chitinophagaceae bacterium
TGATCTCTTCCATGTTCCTGACGCTCATCGTAGTGCCGGTAATCTACAAGATTGCCGACCGCCTGATGATCCGCTTCGGCTGGGGCAACATTGCGAAGAAACGTCTGGTGCAGCAAAGGTTGCATTCAAAGATTGGTGTGGAAACAGAATAGAATTTTGCATTGAATTACAGTAAAGGTCAGAACAAACGTTCTGACCTTTTTTTGTAGAGGATTAGCGCAAACCCACCCCTATCCTCCCGCTAAGGCGGGACAGGCACTCTCAGTAGGGGAAACCAGCGTGTAAGTGGATCGGTACGTTTTTGAAATCGCTTTTCTGACCAACCCACCCCTATCCCCTCCCAGTCGGGGAAATCAGCGTGTAGATGACATAGCATGGTCCCGGTATGTCATCCCGTAGCCCGCCTGCGGCAGGGAGGGGTCTGTCTCTGCCCCTGATAAAGTGTTGAATACCTCCCTGTTGCACAGACTAATGCTTTCAGGACAAAGAGTATTGCAGCAGGCGCGCTTCGCGTACCGAAAACCCAAATGTCCCTCGCAGGATGAGTGCATTGCTGGATTGTTTGATTCCCTCCAGTCTCACCTTGATCCGGTTTTCGTTAACGATCTCGATGCCGGCATCAAGGGTAATGACATCATTGAGCAGCGCGTCGCTAACCACGTCGAGGCTGAAGTGGTCAATAGAGATCTGCCCGAAATCCAGGCTGCCCAGTAAGCTGACAATCACTTCGTCATTGATGGCTGTGACGGCATTCAGCATGCTGCAGATAGATAATACACGTTGTTCGTTGATTTTTTCAGTGCTTACTTTAAAAGTCTTTGTCACTGTTTTTTTGTAGAGTATGTTGGTGGTGTTCATAATCGATTGTTTTTAAAAGAAAAAAAATAGCCTTTGGAGCATATCCAAAGGCTGTTACAGTTTCATCATACAGATGGGTCAACATCGCGCTCTGGCTTGTAGCTTGTATACATAGCAATGCTGCATACAACAATGCTGCATGTTATTGGAACCGGTGTAAAAAAATTGTATCATAAAATGGTATAAAATAAAAATGCCCTTCAGTACAGACTGAAGGGCAGTGAATATGATGCATACACAGTCACGCACTTCAGGGAAGAAGTGTACAACAATGCATATTATATTGCGTTGAGAAATTCATTGATGCAATGTTACGGACTTTTCAGCCAAATTAAATCAGGTCACGTACTGTTTTTTTCTCCAGCACCTTTATTGTTGCATCGCGTACATCTGTAAATACCTTGTTCAGGCTGCAGTGCGTTTCATCACAATCATCACACTTTTTGTAAAAATAGAGACTGACACAAGGCAGCATGGATATCGGACCGTCAATGGCCCTGATCACACTGGCTACTGATATTTTCTTCGGCTCGCGCTCCAGGGCATAGCCGCCACCTTTCCCTTTCTTACTGACCAGTATGTCGGCCTTGCGCAATTCCAGCAGTATATTCTCCAGGAACTTTAAGGGAATCTTCTTCTGCTCTGCTATTTCGGCGATCTGTACCGGCCCTCCGGGGTACTTGTCTGCCAGGTATCCTAATGCTCTCAAGGCATATTTTGCTTTGTTCGATAACATAAACTAATACTCTACTTATTTGGTAGGATAATAAATCTGCAATACTTTCGTGCAAGTTACCATCTAAAACACTACAGCATGCAACTGAACATCATCGCTTTTGCCGTGCCCCTGTTCCTGTCGCTGATGGGGCTGGAATATTATTACAGCAGGCGCAAAGGCCGGGAAGTCTATCATTTCCAGGATTTTATCACCAACATCAGCATCGGGGTAGGAGAGCGCCTGGCCGATCTGTTTACTACGGGTATTTTCTTTTTTGTATTTCAATACATTTACGAGCACTGGCGGATCTTTACCTTAGAAGCGGGCTGGTGGCAATGGCTGGTATTGTTCATCTTTACTGACTTTATCTGGTATTGGTATCACCGCCTGGGGCATGAGGTGAATATCCTGTGGGCCGCGCATGTGGTGCATCACCAGAGCGAGGATTTTAACTACAGCGTATCGGCCAGGATCACCGTTTTTCAATCATTGGCCCGTGGGGTATTCTGGTGCCTGCTCCCCTTACTGGGTTTCGCGCCCTCTGCTACTTTTGTGATGTTGCTGATTCACGGCGCTTACCCGTTTTTTACCCACACCCAACTCATCGGCAGGCTGGGCTTCCTGGAATATTTCTTGGTGACGCCTTCTCACCACAGGGTGCACCACAGCAGCAACCCGGAATACCTGGACAAAAATTACGGCGATGTATTGATCATCTGGGATAAGCTTTTTGGCACTTTTGTGGCGGAACAACAGGAACCGGTATACGGCTTGACCTCACCGTTGAAAAGCCATAGTTTCCTATGGCAGCATTTTCATTTCCCGCTGGAATTGCTGGTTGCCTTTCGCAGGGCGAGTACAGCACAGGCCAGGATAAAAGTCTTGTTCGGCAAACCAGATGATATTGATGCCGGTATCCGTCCCTATCTCGAAAAAATCCTGCTGCGCAAAAGCCGGGTACAAATCCTGACCCCTGTGCTCCGGCGCTATGTAACGATACAAACGATTGTGTTGTTGCTCGTCCTGTTCGGTACACTTCTTTTTGAACAGTACTTGTCCGGCATGCATTTGTTTTTCCTGTCGGCACTGATCGTGCTAACCGTTATTCTCAGCGGCGCGATGTTGGAGCAAAAGAACTGGGTGTTCGAACTGGAATGTACGCGCCTGGTGATCTTTGCTGCATATGTGCTGCAGGCTATAGGCGATAGCCAATGGACCATCTTTTTCCTGGTCGTTTCTAGCCTGTTTTCCCTGGTCTACCCGCCACTCAGGAAAGAGTATAACCGTATGCTTTTCCGTGATATTCCGGTGAGTTGAACTAGTGTTTTGTAACAAACACGTGGGCATGCAAAAGCCTTGTTGTGTATAGAAGCTTTTATTTCCGATGCCGGTTCATCCTGAGCTGCAACAATTGCGTCTGTTGCCTGCCATGCCGGTAATTATCGTCGCTGACCAGGTACAGAACGGGATGGCCCTGATCCTCTTTGCTCCAGCACATACCCTCCAGGTTGTCCGGTTTAAAGCCTTTGAATGCGGTACTACCAGTATGATTGAAATCGAAGACCGCTTCTTTGCTGAGCGCGGAGCTTCCCGGATGTAGGGTCGCCAGCCAGAGTACGACATGGCCTGCCTGCCCGTCAAAGCAGCGTTCCAGCACCAGTAAGCTGTCTGATGATCCGGGCAGGAACAGGATCTCGGAAACGCCATTGCCAACCCAGCCGTTAAAACGGGCACCTTCTTTTGTCGCAGTACAATTACAGCGATCGAAGGGGTAAGCGTAAGTAGTATAATCAGCGGCATGGTATTGTTGCGCAACCTGATCATACCCGTACCTTCTGAAGGCCAGCGATGAACTGCCGCAGCTGGTATCGCCCCCGGATTCAAAGGTCATCCACAAACTGCTGTCTGCCGCAAAGGCCAGGCCTTCTATGCCACGGTTGTCTGTTGTGTGCTGACCCGGTATCCTGTCCAGTGCCAGCGTATCGTATACCGGTTTGTTGTCCGTGGAATACCTTACCGTAAAGAGACCGGTACTGATCTTTCCTTCAAAGCTATAGGCATGAATACCTGTATGGGTGTTGACCCGGAAAGACTCGATATCTAAAAGCGCGGCGACCTGTGCTGCAGGTTGAAGGCCAAGACTGTCGTTCAGGACGAAGCTGTAACTGCGTCCGTCCCTGTAATGATCGGACAACAATATAAAGCCGTCTGCGCTGTGCTCGATTGAGGAGATACCGCCGAAGCTGGGTATATGATGTGCCGTATCCAGTATATGGTAAGCACTCAGCTCAAAAGATACTGCGGTCTGTGCCCCCACATTCAGCGCAAACAAACAGGACAGTAAAAGGCAGCAGGACTTTCCCATCGCAGGAATCTTGTTTTATTTCTGATCAAAAAAATACACGATCAGCATTACAGCAGTGCCTTCACCGGTATTGCGCGGTACGTGCGGCAGGCGCCCGTCGAAGAACAGAGAATCGCCTTCTTCGAGTGTATGAAAGCTGCCGTTGATCTCGTATTCCACTGTGCCTTTGATCATGTATTTATACTCGAAAGCATCGGTCATGACCAGGTCGCGGTGCGACTCCTGCTGCAGCTCGAACAACACCACATCCATCGTTGCGGGAAACAGGTTTTTGACCATAATGCGGTGGTACAGGAATCCCGAGGCATTTTCCTTCTGGAAGGATTCATACTCCCCTTTTTTCCGCACAATGACCGCGGGCTCTTCCAGCGAAGTCGCGATATTGGAAAAGAAATCACCCAGTGCGACTTCCAGCGATTGTATGATGCCAAACAGTACCGGCAGGGAAGGAATGCTTCTTCCGTTTTCGATCTGGGAAATAAGGCCCTTGCTCACGCCCGATTTGTCGGCAAGTTCTTGTACAGTCAGTCTTTTTTCTATCCTGTGCTCCTTGATTCTCTTACTGATTTCCAGCAAAAATGCTCCTTCCATATATACGTTTAATCAGCAAATATAGTACGGTGGGATGGTTCTTTTTATAGACAGGAGTTAAGTATAGGTAAACATTTAGTAATAATTTGGTAAACTAATGTTTAGCATTAGTAAACAAATCTTCAGGACTTTTGCTTCATAAAATTGAAAAAAATGAAAAAGCAATACTTCCTGCAAGCTTTCTGGACCTGTGTCCTGCTGTATGCCAGCCTTGCTGCGCAGGCACAGGGTCCCAAAAATGCCATCCGTTTTAATGGCTCCCAGTCCATACAATCCTCCAGCGTGAGCCACGGTGTCGGCACCGGGGAGTTTACCTGGGAAGCCTGGGTAAAACCCACAGCGCTGTCCGGCTCTGCCTGTGTAATGACCAACGGCAACTATTCCCCTTCGTTTTATGCTGCTACCAAAGGAACAGCCGGAGACGGTTCTGTAGGCGTGTACTGGAGCGGTTGGAAAAACTCGGGAACCTTCCTGGCTACCGACAAATGGGCGCACATTGCCGTGGTACGCCGCGTGGATACTTTGTTCTTTTATGTAAACGGTATCCTGGCGCCGAACAAACATACCATCAACGGTAAATCGATGGCCAATAGTCTCTTTCGCCTGGGCTGGAGCGGTGATGTGGGTGAATATTACAGCGGCGATATAGATGAAGTGCGCGTGTGGAACATCGCCCGCACGGCAGACGATATCCGCAACACGATGTGCCGCAAACTCAAAGGCACGGAAACGGGCCTGAAACAATATTACCGTATGGATGAGGGTTCGGATACCCTGACGGCAGATGCGACTACAGCTGCTGCTTACCCTATGAAGAAAATTGCCACGGGCGCCTGGGTGGCTTCCGGAGCGGCGATCGGCGATACTTCCGTCTATAGTTACCCCACTTCCTGGACCGGTGTGAGCCTGAAACTCAGTGCCGCCGGCAAAGGAACCGTATCTCTGGACAGCTTTGCCGGCACAGGGTCTTTTGTGCACTTATACCAAATCGCTTCAGTGCCCGAACTGACCAAAAGCCTGACCGACTATAAGGACAACGACGTGTACTATGGTGTTTTTGCATCAGATACCCCATTGCGCGTTTATCCTAAATACGAATATAGTGCTTACCCCACGGCGGTAGCCAATAAATCGACAGCCCGCTTCTTCTTAAGAAATTACAACTCAGACTCTTCCTGGTCGCTGAAAAGCGTGGTGTATAATAATACGACAACCAACACCATGCGTGTAGACAGCGTGCAGGGTTCCCGCCAGCTGTTCCTGGCTAATTTTGTCAGTACCTGTTTGGTTCCTTCAGCTTTGGCGGCCTCTTCGATTACGCCTGCTGGGGCACAACTCAGCTGGACGACAGGTGGTGCAGGCTTATGGAATATCCAGTACGGCCCCTCCGGTTTTACACCGGGTAGCGGCACACTGGTAAAAGGTGTCAACACAAACCCTTACACGCTGAGCGGACTGAAATCCGGCTCTGCCTATCAATTCTATGTGCAGGACTCCTGCACCGGTCTGGGTACCAGTAGCTGGGTTGGTCCTTACAGTTTCAGCACACCAATAGACCCCGCCCGTCTGGGTGCGGGTACAGGCCTGACTTTTAACGGAGCAGAAAGCATCGTTACCGACTCTG